>CAZRPI010000001.1:0-69776 GCA_964601865.1 uncultured Pelobacter sp.
GCCCAACCTCACTGATGGTTGCGTCGGAAAACTCCGAGACCGCCCAGGCTATCAGGGTGCGGGCTTCGGTAACTTCTCTGTCCCGTTGTCCGGAACCAAGCGTTTCTTCATCAATTCCGCTGATTGATGTCACGATAGCCATTATCTCGTTTATCCCCGGCTTTGTTTCCATTCGTATTCGTGCTTTGTTCAACGCTTCTTTGACAAAGCGGTCTTCACCCATGAGACGGCTGTCGATTGCTCCTTTATGAAATAGATCGTTATGCCCTTCCCGGATTCTATCTCCGATGTAGCGAGAATACAGCTTTACGGCCCTGCTTCGGTTTTGACCGAACATCGCCAGGGCGTCATCGGTCGTCAGCCAGGGTAAAATTTCTTTCCCCAGGTAGGCCCGATGGCTGCTCCATGGATACTCGCCGGGTTCGGTAACCATGCCGCTTCGCACCGGATTCAGATGGAGATAAGCGATCAGTTCAAGAAGATACGAATCGGCATCGACAAGAATAGCCTTGTAGCGTCCCTGGAAAAGATGGCCGGTTCTCTTCATCCGCCGATTGATCCAGGAGGTATAGCGAAAGGAGATGTTTTGCATGATGTGGGAAAGCGGAATTTCCCCGACCTGGATGGCGAGATGGATGTGGTTAGTCATGAGACAGAAGGCATGGATGCAATAGCCGTATTTTTCAGTTCCTTCCTGCAAGAGCAAGTAAAAGCGGCATCGGTCACCATCTTCGAGGAGCACGTCCTGTCCGGCGTTCCCCCTCAGGATGACGTGATAGAGGGCGCCGGGATAATGTATGCGTTGTTTGCGGACCATGGGGGGAGTATATATGATTTAAGCATTAAAGCAAGCCTGACCCCCGGCGGTCACCCGTGTGCGTCCCATGTATCCGAGTTACATAAAAATGATTATTGGAACCACGGATGAATACGCGATATTTCAAGACATGACCCCAGCGTGGTTGGACAGAGGCTATTGCAGTCGGCAACAGCGATTATGTTTAAGAAATAAAGGGAAGACTGAGAATAAAGGCGGCTGGAAGAAGAATCGAAAAGGTGGAGAGCGGTATTTGCATCATCCGGGAAAAACCAGCTTCTTATATTGTTGTTTTGACCTCAAAAACGAGAATCCAAGACAGATTAATGAGTATTTTTGGCGATTTTCTACATCTTCAAATTGCATCGCAATATACCTGGAGGAAAAGAAAAGGGATCATTTAGATCCCTTCGTCAGCTTCTACATTTTAAATCACGCCGCCAGTTTCCACTCTCTGTCTTGATCTATTTCCATAAACAGTCGAAGGACGGTTGCCGTTTTCCTGGCAGCGTCTTCTCGGTGGTAATCCATGATCTTTTTCCCACGCGCGATAATTTCACGGAAAAGCAACTCATTTGATTTACTCATCTCGACCCGTCCATGTTCCCACTTGCTAACCTGGGCCTTGTCGATTTGCAAATTCCTGGCGAGGTCAGAACTAGACCAGCCCAGAGACTTACGGAGAAATGTGATCTCCGCCGGCAAAAGCCGTTCTTCCTTCTTCACAAGGAACTTGGCAATACAGTCGTGCAGACCTTCGATGTTACGAATCTTGGGCATGACAACGCCACACTCGGGGCATTTCCGAACAGTAATCCCATTCAGGGTGATGTTCTCAAGGCCGCATTCGCGATAATGGTAGTTCTCAACGGACTCAATGAGTTCGCTTCGGTCACAAACAGGACATTTCATCTCTTCTCTCTCCATGCAGTCACAATCATTAGTTCGTCTTCGTCAATAAAAGTGACGACAACTGCCATCTTCGGAGTTTCAACTCTGTACCGCCAACTCCCGTTTTCGTACTCGCCTTCCCTCACTTTTCCGCCGCGAAGAATATTGATGCAATCGCTGGTGTCCATCTCCCGTTCTTCCATGCGCTCTATGGCGTGTGGTCGAGAGTAGGTAACATCGCCATTTTTTAGGATATGATGGATTAACTTTCTAACTTCGCTCGGTTTCAACGGTTCAACCATAATATACGCCTTCGGCAGTTAACCTCAATGCTAAAGTTGTGTTCAACACAACAATTGGGAAAAGCCAGGCTTCGTAGCCTGTAAAAAAATCTGTAAAATTGCCTTTTGGGGTCTCCAGTTCGACTGGGCGCTATTCCGGGGACAGTTTGTTCAATTCAACACCAACAAAAAAACCGCTCCATCAGCACCTCCACTGACAAAACGGCTCGTTCAAACAAGCATTCCGCCCATCAAACTTCCCTTCCCAACCGATCAGAAATATTTTTTCATAAACTACGCTTCACCACCAGGAGAATCAAGGCGCATTTAACGAGCAAACCGCCACAATCCGCACTCTTTTTTCCCCTGCTTCTTGCACGGCCACAGGCCGTGTGACAGAGGCTTCATTGCAAAAAACACCTTACCCTGCTATGTTGCAGGCGCCATTCATCACGAAAAGACAAATATCGAAAGGGGGGTAGTCGGTTAGAACCCCATTCGATATAATTCCTTGGCAACTTCTTAGTCGAAGGAAGATGCCATGGAACTAATACCGCTAGTTGCAGGTCGCGATTATCCCAATACTTACCGCGATTTTGTCGAAATGTTCCCAGATGAAGCCGTTTGTGAAGCATATCTGGCAAAGCTCCGTTGGCCTCAAGGGTTCATCTGTCCGACTTGCAAAAGTAACGTGATCCCCCGCCAATCCAGCCGTGGCCGCCTAATTTGCCCACGTTGTCGCCATCGAACAACCGTAGGTGCGGGAACAATTTTCGATAAGACCCGGACGCCGCTTACAACTTGGTTCGAGGCCGCTTGGCATGTCAGTACTGCAAAAAACGGCATGTCTGCCAAGACTTTGGAGCGTACTATCGGAACAAAGTATCGAGTTGCTTGGACAATGTTGCATCGTTTTAGAGTCGCTATGGTCGATGCAGAACGCAAGCAACTTTCCGGCACGGTTGAAATCGATGAAACTTTAATAGGCGGCGTCAAGCAAGGCGGCAAACGTGGGCGTGGCGCCGTAAAAAGTGTTGTAGTTATTGCCGTAGAAGTCAAAGAGCCAAAGGGCTTTGGACGTGTACGGATGCGGCATGTGCCTGATGCTTCCGGTTCAAGCTTGACACCATTTGTGTGTGATGTAACTACTCCCGGCTCCATTGTGTGCACTGATGGATGGAATGGCTACAATGGACTAGAATCAAAAGGATTCGATAGAAGGATCATTGCCCAATCATCGTCAGGCGATCCCGCTCACGTATCGATGCCAGGAGTCCACAGAGTAGTGAGTCTCCTCAAGCGGTGGATTCTTGGTACCCATCAGGGTTCTATAGTCCCCGAGCACCTTCAATCCTATCTGGAGGAGTTTACATTCAGATTCAATAGGCGCACATCACGCAGTCTGGGCCTCGTATTCAGAAGACTGCTTGAGCGTGCTGTCGCAACGGACCCGGTTACGGAATATGACGTAATTCACGGATATAACTGGGAGTAGCCAGGCGTGGGGCTCTAACCGACTACCCCCCTTATCGAAATATCACCGGACCCGCCCAAAATCGACGGAGCGGACCCAGGGGCGTTAAACGGGGAAACGACAATGAGCAAGATACTCCACATCACAAGCGGCGACATCGCGGGCGGTAACCTAGCAAAGGCAGGTCTTCCGGGGGAAGTGTTCGTCTGGCATGACGTTCTCTACGAGGGGCCCCGGCAACCCGGTTGGCCTTGCGAAGAGATTCTGGACGCCCGCGCGCTATTCCTGGAGAAGTTCACCGGTAGCGGCCTGGACAGGGACGGCATCCTGAAAACCCTGCGGAATCAATATGCGAAACTGGAGGCCGCGGCGACATATGAGCGTATCATCCTCTGGTTCGACGCCTGTCTTTTCGATCAATCCATGCTTGCCCATGTTCTCACGTGCCTTTCCGGCAAAGAAATCCGGAGCCTGGAGCTCCTGTGCGTTGACAGGTTTACCGGAATCGAACCATTCCACGGGCTCGGACAACTGCAGCCGGAACAACTCGCATCCCTCTATGCCAGCCGACGTCCCGTAACGGGCGAGCAGTTCAGATTCGCAGCCTTGGTGGACGGGGCATTTGCGACCCAGGACGCCGACCTGTTCAGCAAACTGGCAAAAATGACCGAACCGCCCTTGCCCTGGGTTCCGGCGGCGGTAAGGCGATGGCTGCAGGAACAGCCCGATCCGGCAACCAATTTGGGGCGGCTCGAAAGCCTTGCCCTCGCGGCAATGCGTTCCGGTTGCGAAACACCGGAGAGGATCATTGCGTCGGTGGCTGCCGTCGATACGCCGCCACGATTCTGGGGCGACACCACCCTGTGGGCCAGGATCAACGGGCTGGCGGACCGTGTGCCCCCGCTGGTGCGGATCGAGGGGCCTGCGGCCAGACTGCCCCAGTGGGAAAGCCGGATACCACTCGGGGAATTCAGGATCAGGACATTGCCGAGTTAAATTGCAGCAGGAATGGCCACAAACCATAAACGGCCCCAGGGAACAGAACACGGTGCCGCTCTCGCGGTTGAGCAGGACCAGATTTATATCCTGCTTTACCGGTGACGGCGATCACGATAAGAATGTTTCAGGTTCTTTGCGTTCGCCGCAGTTTGCGTGCAACCATTCTGAAATCCGCCTGATCCTGGGATCATCAAACCATTTCGCCTTGTTCGGGCATGCCTTGACGCAGGCGCAACACCTGGTGCACAAATCTTTTGATGTTTCAAGGGGGTTCTCCCTGTTGATCGCCGCGGTTGGACAGACAGAAACGCATTTCCCGCATTTGGAACAAAGGGCCTCATGCGCGGACGGCGCAATGCCTGATTGTACCTGAACGTCTTTGTAGGGGAAGTTTCCCGGCACATGGAGAAGACCGTTGGCATCGCCGGTTCCGGTCATGATTTTGTCGCGGATTGCTTTTCCGAATTCATAAGCCGCCGACATGTCGTCACCGTCGGGCCGCCCCTGGGCAATTGGCAAGAGAGACGTTGAATAGGAATGTTCTCCGATAAACGCTCCGGCCGCAATCGGCTTGAAACCGGTTGCAAGGGCGACATCACGCAGTTCCACAAGCGCGTCCTCGTACGCCCGGTTACCGTAGACAACGACAATCACAGCCGGTCGGCCGCCACCGTTGATCCGCTGAACCCGAGAGAGCATGACGGAAGGCAGTCTTCCGGCATACACCGGGGCACCGATAATTGCCATGTTCTGAGCAAACTCCACTTGCGGCTGGGAAACCGCATCAGGCGAGGCCATATCATAAATCTGCCTTATTGCCACTTGCAGCCCCCGTGCAATGCCTTCAATTACCTTCCTGGTCGTTCGCGTTGGAGAGTAGTAGATTAACCCCGCCGTTTCGATATTCATTTTATTCACCATTGTATTTCCCCGCATGCCGAACCGCCCGGGCGGTCATGTTTCGCGGCCGGACCAGGGTTAAGTCCCGCCGGACGGTATTATTGTAATTGCTCCCCGGGTAAGGCGTATATCAGTCAGTCGCCCCGAACGCCGGATGGAGGGAAACCGTCCCGCGCACCCGTTCATCCCCCAGTTCCATAGCCGTGACATACTCCCGGGGAATCCCCTTCGTACACCAGTTCCGGATCGTTCCCGAAACCCAGAGGCCGGTAATAGCCGGGATCTCCCACCAGCACGACCCCCTTGCCTCCCATCCCCTTCAGAATCGACAATCCCTCCCGGATAAGGTCCAATTCAAGCAAACAGTTCAGCTTCTTCTCCGCTGGCAGTGGAGCACATACCCTCCCCAGAGCAGCGCCGCCAGCATGACAATCACGCCGCAGCCGAAGAAGACCCGGGCAATGAGATGGTCATACCGCATCATTCCCAGATGGGTCAGGATGTTCTCCCAGTCGTGATAACCCTCAACCTCGCTTCCGGTGACCCCGCCCAGCAGCATCAGCTGACCGGCGCGGGCATCGTCGATGTAGGGAGCGCAGTCCATGAAGCTCTGACCCAGCCACCAGCAGCCGACGCTGACGGCAAAGTGGTTGCCCTTCAGGGCGAAGGAGACGGCAACGATCAGCGGTATGAGCAGCTGCCCCAGAGTTCCGCCCAGAACCTGCACGAAACGGCCAAAGGGGGAAAACAGGATGTGCCCGGCTTCGTGGAAGGGGAGGTTGATCAGGTGCATGAAAGATTCCGAGAAACCTTCGCCCCGGATCGGCGTGAGCATGAACTTCACACCCCACACCGCGAGCACCAGCCAGACAAGCATCCTGCCGCTGCGCGCAAAGGCGCTTTCCTCGCAAGGGATATTGAGAAAAACGCCTTTCAACGGACCGGATGGCCGCGCCCTACCCTGTTCCGGTTTTTCAACAACGGGCTCATTGGGCCGTTCATGCATCTTGGCGAAGATCACGCCACAACCGGGGCAGCTGTTTCGGTTGTCAGCCTGCTCGTATCAGCATTTCGGGCATTTCATGCAGACATTTTCCTCCGGAGGTTCTCTTTCTTTCCATTTCGAATCAGATGATACCAGAAGATGGAAGGAGTGGCGCCTTTCAGGCCGGCTTCCGGGATTCGAGGCGGTCGGCGGAGAGTCGAACTATTGCCCGGCGCACCTCCAAAGCCGTGCTGACGGCCGGCATCGGAGGACCGAAGAGGATGTTTATCCGCCGACGCAAAGTACGGCGGGAAGGGCCGCCGGAAGCATGGTCCATGGCGCCCATGACGCAGAACGGGATGAGCGGCCAGCCCTCCTCTCTCATCAGCAGGTCGAATCCGCTCCGGGAGTCAAATGGCACTCCGTCATGGACCTGCTGTCCCTCCCCGACGACGAAAAGCATGTGAGCGTCTTCCGGGGCGGCGCGTCCCTTCCGGCTCAATTCCGACGGTTTCTCTCCGCCATTGCCGGAGAAGAGCGGGATGCAGCCGGCAAGCCGGCAGAGAACGCCCTGAACCGAGAGGAGGCGGATTTCCCGGTTCGTGACGAAACCGACCCGGCGCCTGGTGGCAACGGCCAGGAGCATGGCATCCATCGGGGCGGCATCCCGGGATACCAGGAGCGCCGGGCAGCCGGCTGGCAGATGTTCACCGCCGTGCATGACGACGCGGCAGAACAGGCGCGTGGCGATCAGGGCAACGAAACGGGACAGGAAACCGGGCAGCGTCCAGAAGGCGATCAATGTCAGTACCATAGTGAGTACGCCGACCAGGCTGAAACCCTGGGCGGCCGAAAGCCGCAACGGTCCGCTGAAAAACCAGGTGGTCACGGAAGCCAGCAGAATTCCAACCCAGTTGATGAAACTGGAGGCGGCCAGCACCTCCCCCAGCCTGGCGGGTTCGGCGCGAAACTGGATGAACGTCTGCAACGGGAGGCTGAACAGACCGGCCGAAATACCGAACAGCGCCAGGAGAAGCAGGGAGGAGGGGAGCGACGGCGGGACGGCGTGCAGCATCACGGGCGCAAAGGTCAAACCGATGGCGCCGATGGGAACGATGCCCAACTCCACCTCCCGGCCGGAGATTCGCGCCGCCAGCAGCGAGCCGCCGCCGATCCCCAGGGCCGCGGCCAGGAAGAGATAGCCGCTCTGGGCTTCGGTCAGCCCCAGCCCCTGCATGCCGAATGCGATCAGGTTGAGCTGGGCAAAGGCGCCCACGAAGAGAAAATACGCCTGTCCGATCACCGCCAGCATCAGATCGCGGTCATGGCGTATCCCCAGCAATGTCCGCAGAATCTCGTCGGGGAAAGGGGATATTCTCCGCCGGCTGTCGGCGACCGGAGTCGTCTCCATGCCGGAGGCGGCCCAGAACCCCGAGACGGCGACCAGCAGGCAGAAAAGCGCCGCCAGCCAGAAATGCCTCCCAACAACCTGCGCCAGGAGCGACGCCATTGTCGTGCCGAAGATAATCGCCAGATAGGTAAAGGATTCAACCAGCCCGTTGGCCCGGGAAAGCTGCTCGCGACCGGCCAGTTCGGGTATGACGCCATACTTGGCAGGGGCGAAAAGTGCGCTGTGGGCGGCCATCAGGAAGATCACCGGATAGAGGCCGTCGTGCCATTCCAGCGCAAAGGCGACCACCGCCAGAGCAGTAACGGCAACCTCCATGAGCTTGACGGCCACGATGATACGCGACTTGGCCAACCTGTCCGCCAGGCACCCGGCCGGAGCGGAAAAGAGCAGAAAGGGGAGTACAAAGGCCGCGCCTACGCCGGCGGTGATGACACCGGCCCGATCCGCCCCCCGGGCGCCGATCAGACAGAAAATAATCAGCAGTTTGAGTATGTTGTCGTTCATCGCCCCCAGGAACTGGGTCGCGTTGAGGCGCGCAAACGACGGTGAGAGTTTCGCGGCAGTTGAAGATTCAGGCTGTACGGATGGCAACAGGATCCTCCTTTTCGGCAGGCCACAACCATCGTTCCGCGGCTCGCCGGCGGAACAGCCGGGGCAAATCCGCGACAGGGGTACAGGCAATGATTGACAATGGCCTCACAAAAATATATATGTTTTCCGCATGAAACAATTTAAATTATTAACCGTTTCCACACCCGGGCATCCAGAAAACACACCTGAAATCGAAGTATCTCCGGAAAAGCATGCATCAGGTTTACAACAAACTGCCTTCAAGGGGCAACGCATTGTTCCGTACATCAGGTAATCCGATGCAGAAAAGCGGGATCGTCGATCGATTCGAACCCATGATGGAGCAATCCTACCTGGGCTACAAATTCGAGGATTCAAAGGGTGTCGTCATAAATGTCGGCATCGCCACGGTCTTCCTTGTCGCCGGATTATGGATCTGGGACTGGGCCCTAGATCCGGTTCACGCCGCGAATACGTTCCCCACCAGGTCGGTCATGTGCGCGATCCTGGGCCTATATCCCCTGGCGATCATTGCGGGTCTCCGCCGCGCACTCCTGCCTTGGCTGCTCGCCGCGGTAGTCATCGCCACCGAAGCCGTTTACCTGTACCTTCTGACTCAGTTGAATGACGGGGTCATCTACGGCGGTTTCTCGGGCTTCATGTTCTGGTTCATACTGTCGGTCTTTGCCGGGCTTTCCTTCACCTTCACCGAAAGCCTGCTGCTCAATGTCGTCATCGCGTTCATGCCCAATCTGCTGGTGCATTCCGGCCTGGCGCCCCAGTTGAACCTTGTCCTGTACAACGCCCTGATCTGGCCGACCTGTTTCATCGCCATCTTCGGTAATCTTTCGCTGGACAGGCTGTACCGCCGATTGTTCAGGTACAGGGAGCGGATCGAGGCCCTGGCCAAAACCGACGGGCTTACCGGCATCACCAACAGAGCCCATTTCACCGAAACCGCCCCGGTCCTGGTTGAGCTCTGTCGCCGGCACGAACGTCCCATCAGCGCGATCATGATTGACATCGACCATTTCAAGCAGATCAACGACATTTACGGCCATCCCGAGGGGGATGAAGTCCTCAGGCGCGTCGCGGAAATAATGGGTGGCAAGCTGCGCAACACGGATCTTCTGGCGCGTTACGGGGGTGAGGAGTTCGCCGTGATCCTGCCGGAGACATCTCCCCAAAACGCGCTGCTGGTGGCTGAAACAATACGGAGACACATCGAGGAAACGCCCATTTCCCTCGACGCGGATCGTTCGGTCAGCATCACCATCAGTGTGGGAGTTACGGGACACGATGTCCTGCCGGATGAGATCGGATTCGAGGAATTGCTGAAGCAGGCGGACACGCGCCTGTATGAGGCGAAACAGAGGGGAAGAAACAGGGTGGTCGCCATCAAACCCCATTATGCCGATTCACACAAGCCGGGGGGCTTGCCGGAAACCAACCTGCTGGGCCGCTTTTATTGAACCGCGCCGCTTGCGGCCACCCACAGTAAAAAATCCCCCCTGATTCAAAACCGCAACCCCATCCCAGACCTCATGACGAAAAAAGTTTGTGGAAAAAACGCGGAACACGTATATTTATTCTTCTGCGTCCGCGAAACAGGTCAGCTCAAGCGCCGACATCACATCCACACCCCAGAGGAATCTTCATGACAGGCCAAACCCTTATCGATTCCATCGGCTCCACGCCGATGGTTGAAATCACCAGAATAAACCCGAATCCGTACGTTACCATACTGGCGAAACTGGAGGGAAACAACCCCGGCGGTTCCGTAAAAGACCGGCCGGCGCGCCGGATGATCCTGGCCGCCGAGACAAGTGGAGAACTGACCAGGGACAAGACCATTCTTGAGCCCACGTCCGGCAACACGGGCATAGCCCTCGCCATGATCGCCGCCACCCGGGGATACCGCATCAAGCTGGTCATGCCCGCCTGCGTCAGCGTGGAACGACGGGGAGTACTGGAGGCCTACGGAGCGGAGATCGTCCTTTCTCCCGGCTGCGAGGCAACGGATGGCGCCATCAGGCTGGCCCACAAAATCCACAACGATGCGCCGGACACCTATTTCATGCCCAACCAGTACGCCAATCCCAACAACTCTCTGGCGCACTACGAAACCACCGGCCCCGAGATATTCAACCAGACCCAGGGGCGGATCACCCACTTCGTCGCCGGCATGGGCACCGGCGGCACGCTGATGGGGGTGTCGCGTTATTTCCGGGAGAACAAACCGGAGGTGAAGATCATCGGCGTCGAACCGGTGCTGGGACACAGGATCCAGGGTCTGAAAAACATGGAGGAGGCCATCGTCCCCCCAATATACACCGAGACCGCGCTTGACAGGAAGATTGTCGTGGAAGACGACCCGGCCTTTGAGACGGCTCGCAACCTGGCAAGCCACGAAGGCATTTTCTGCGGCATGTCGGGCGGAGCAGCCATGGCCGGCGCTCTTCGTCTCGCAAGAGAACTGACGTCGGGCGTCATCGTGGTCATTCTTCCGGATCGGGGCGACCGCTATCTCAGCACCAACCTCTTCACATCCATGTGCGCCAACTGTCCGCCATAGCAGGGCCGGAAACCGCCAATCAGAGGGGAATCACGCGACATCCCGATACCGGTTGCCATTGACACCGCTCTTTGCGTATAATGTTGGGACAACGTCATGACCAGGTCCGATAGCAGGTATCCCCATGGTCACTGCCAGCCTCACATATACGGGCTCATCGGCGGCAACAAGTTCCGGTGCGTATTACACCGATCGCCGTCGGAACGGCGGCGCCGTAACCGTTCCCGCTCAGGACGGAGCCTTACCGCCCCACCCCCTGACATCCGGCTCCGTTCCGGCCACGGACCGCCAACTCGGCATCCAGACTTCGGATACGGATAAGCGGGAATTCGTTCCCTACGGCCCGGGCGGCCGCTCTGAAGACAAGAAGCAGGCCGACGGGGCACACCCCAAAGACAAAACCCAGGTCTCCACTCCCAAATCGGACAACAGGGACAACCCCCAGATCCAGCAGGAAATCTCCCGGCTCCAGGCCATCGACACGAAGGTCAAAGCCCACGAGGCGGCCCACAAGGCCGCCGGTGGCACCATGACCGGTCCGGCTTCCTTCACCTATACCAGAGGTCCCGACGGCAAGAGCTATGCGGTCGCCGGAGAGGTCCCCATCAGCGTCTCTCCGGGCAGGACTCCCAGGGAAACCGTGGAGAAGATGGAGCAGGTCATCCGGGCGGCCCTGGCCCCCTCGGACCCCTCGGCACAGGACCGCGCCGTTGCCGCCCAGGCGTCGGCAATCGAGCAGCAGGCGCGCCGGGAGGAAAGTTCTTCGACGGTAGCGGGCTCCGGAAGTCCAGCCACCGGTTCCGGCGGCCCAACATCGGAAACCGGAAGCAGAACAGAGGAAACCCAGGGGGCAGGCGCCGAACACCGCCGGAGTTCATCATCACCCTACAGCGTCAATTCCTCAAGCAAAAACGGTTCCGTTTCGAGAACGCAGCTCTCACTCTACGCCTGATCCTCCATTCCCCATGGACTAATCTCAAAAAATAGTGCATATGTATACCGGCTTTTTTCCCAGGGCAGATAGCTTCACCGGGCGCCACGGAAGGGGCTGTCATACCTAAGCCGGACAAGCCGGAACCAATCAGGAAACAATCAAAGGCAATGGCCGGATTTGAACGGATTTACGCTGATAAGACATCTGTATTCGCATGATGAATATAATCCGTGTCAATCCGCGGCATCTGCGAGAAGCCGCGTTCTATTGCCGTTCAGGTCTGCTCATTTATGGTAAAGACTCAAGTCGCAAGAGACTAAAGGGCGGGATTGGACGAGACATGGGGGGAGCATGTTTGGCTTCAGCGCGGCTGACTGGATTTTTTGCGGTTTCATACTGGTCGTCATTGCCGTCTGCGTAAACATGAGCGCGATGATCCAGAAGAAGAAAAGCGCGGAAAACGGCAGATGACGGCAGGCTTCCGTCATACGGCGCTTTTTCGTGCCGGCTCGGGCCACATCCGAAAAACGGAGGTCAGACCGTCACATCATTTTGCGTACCCCCCCGCCCCTCTTCCGGTTTTTTGTTTTAGGCTTCCGCAAAATCGGCTATAGTCCAAGCCATGGGCCGAATACTGCTGATAGACGACGACCGGAGTTTCACCGAATTCCTTGCCGGCTATATTCATGACAACTACCCCCTGTTGCAGGTCGAGATCTGCAACAATCCTCTGGCTGCCCTGCAACGCATCAAGAGCGGCGGCCTCGATCTGCTGCTGATCGACCTGGAAATGCCCTCCATGGATGGTCTCAAGCTGCTGTTTTTCGCCACCAAGAGCGGCATGGACAAAAACAGGATCGTCATCCTGTCCGGCCGCGACGCCAATACCCTGCACGAAATCTGCCCCATGGGGACCTGTCTTGCGGTTCTGAACAAATTCGAGGCTCGCCAGAAGGCGGTCCTGGACATGATATTCAAGTCACTCCACAAAAAGGCTGGTGGCGCTTGAACCTTCCCCACGGCCGGAAGGAGACCTATTCATGCTAAGACGGACTGCTTGTCTGATAATCACCGGTCTTACGGCATTCTCCCTGAATGGCTGCCTCGTCGCGGAAAGCACCTACCTGAAAAAAGTGGAAGAGACCGACAACCTGAACAGGGAGTATGGCGACCTGAAGCTGAGATATGAAAAGCTGACGGCCGAAAACGCCGCCCTCAAGACAGAGGTGGCCACCCTGCAGAAGGGGAGGCAGGACCTGGAACAACTGCTGAAGGCCAAAACCGATACCCTCTCGCACAGTGTCGGTGAGTTGCGCCAGAAGATCTCCGCGCTGGAAGCCGAAAACAGCGAGCTGAGAAAGGCGAAGGAGGAAAAGGTCAGGGAGGCCGGCGACATCTACGAAAAGCTGCTTCGCGACCTGAAGAGCGAGATCGCCCAGGGTCAGGTGACCATATCGGAATTGAAGGGTAAACTGACTATCACGATGGAGGCGGCCATGCTCTTCGATTCCGGAAAGGCCGATATCAGACCGGACGGCCTGGCGGTGCTCCAGAAGATGGTTGGAACCCTGAAGGGGACCAGGGAGAGGACGATTCGTATCGAGGGTCATACGGACAACGTGGCCATAATCGGCGCCCTGAGTCGTATGTTCCCGACCAACTGGGAGCTCTCGGCCGCGCGGGCCGTCAATGTCACAAGGCACCTGCAGCGCCAGGGGATCGATCCGGCGGTCCTTTCAGCCACAGCCTACGGAGAGTACCGACCAATAGCCGACAACGGCACGAAGGAGGGGCGCAGCAGGAACCGGCGCATTGAAATCACCCTGGTGGCCAGAGACTGATGGCAAAAAAGAAGTCCCGCCATAACCCGCCCAAACCGGCCGAATTCCGCGCCACCCCTTTCAGCGCCCTGAAGGGAGTAACCATTGCCGAGCCGTCGAAGCAACCGGCGCCGCCCAGGCCCGAGAAGAAACCGAAATCGGCCGCGGAGGACGATACCGAGCTTTTTCTGCGGGCAATGGACGATGTTACACGGCTGAACGGTTCCCCATCCCTTCCCGCCAAGACTCCGCAGCGGTCGCTACCGACCGGCTCAGCCGGCCAGGCCACGACCGGGCGTCAGAGTGAAAAAGAGCTCATCGACGGCGAAATATTCTCCAGGGCGATAGATCAGCTCAAGCTGGACGTAACCTTCAGTGACCACACTCCGGAGAATGAAGAAATCAGGCCACTGGGTCCCAACCGTTTGCGCCAGCTGAAGCGTGGCATCGTCTCGGTTGATCGCCAACTGGACCTGCACGGCCTGACCCGCGATGAGGCGCTGGATGCCCTGCCCCGTTTTATTCAAAAGGCGGCAGAGCATGGAGCAAAGGCGGTGCTCGTCATTACCGGCAAGGGGAACAACTCTCCGGCGGAACCGGTATTGCAGCAGGTTGTGGTCGGGTGGTTGCGTGACGCGGGGAAGCGACTGGTTGTTGAGTTTGCTCCGGCGCCGCGGGAGATGGGGGGAAGTGGGGCTCTGGTGGTTTTTCTGAGAAGCTGAACTGTCTACCCCGTCCAGCCAAGCGGCAACCACCAGGAGAACGGCTTCAAAAAAAACGGGCGGCATCCGACGAAAGGAAACTGCCCGTTGCCCTTATGCCATCAGAAGGGATACCCAAGGCCGACGAATACGGCCGGTCCCTCTTTTCCGATCCCCAGATCAACCCGGCCGACGATGTTGGGACGGACAACCGCGCGGAATCCGATCCCCGGATTGATCTCGAAGCTGTGGGTATCCGCCTTGTCCAGCGACTCCATTACGGCGCCCATATCCACGAACGGCGCCACCTCCCAGTCGGCGGTGACGTTGAAAATTTCCCAGCGGAAAAGCCGGATACGCTCCTCCAGGTTGCAGAGCAGGAAGCTGTTGTCGATAAAGCGGTTGCGTCCGAAACCGCGCAGGGTGGTTTCACCGCCCAGGATACTCCGCTCGAGGAACGGGACATCGTGCCCCAGGGTCTGGTTGTACATCAACCGGAACACGCTGATATAACGGGCATTGTCAAGGGGATAATACCCTTTTACCTCAGCTTCGTAGTGACGGTAATCCGCCTCGCTCCCCAGAGCCCTGATGCTCCCCTCCACGGAAAGCCTCACATAACCGCCGTATGTGGGAGTATCCCTGCTGTCCAGAGTGTTGTAGATTATAGCCGCTCGCGGCGCATGGACCGTAAACCCCCCCAACCCCGGGACATCCTTCTCGGAAAACTTGTCCTTGATGTAGGGGACCTTTTTGACGGCGCCCTTCTCAATGGTGACGTTGCGGAACCTGTCGCCAACCACCAGCTGGAAATTCTTGGCGAAATTGTATCCGGCCGAAATGGTTACGCCGACCTCGTTATTGGCATAGTTGGTTTCGTGTTTGTAGGGGCTGTTTGCCTGAAAGCCGTAGAAACGAGACGATCCGTCGGACAGCTTGAAGACGAAGGCGTTGAGTTCCAGCTTTTTGTTCATCAGGGTATTGTCACGGATCTTGAACTCGTAATCATGGTTGACCTTGGTGGATTGTGACATGTTGAACTCTATGTTGCGCTCGGGAGAAAAGTACATGGCGCCGTACAGAGAGCCAGTGATGCCGAAACTGCTGTTCTTGTTCACCTGAGGGGCGAGGAGAGTTGCAATCTCGTCGTTCTTGTTGTGAAACAGAAACGCCGACAACGCGCCGTAGGTTATCCCTTCGTTCGGGCTTGAGCCGATTACCGGAAGGGGGACAGTTACCAGCTTGATCTTCTCGGCGCAGGTATCGCACGGCGTCAGCATCAGCTTCTCGCGGGGGATGTAATTGGTGCAACCGCCGACAAGCAGGGCCAGAAGTAAAATCAACGGCAAGACGAAGCGATACATAAGGTTTTTCAACCGTTTCTGCATACAATGTTTGAGCATAGCGGATGTATGTATCATTCAATGCTTCCTCTGTCAATAACCCTCTTTAGCGATCACGCTTGTTTACTTCCCATTGCTAAGATATATTGCGGAATATCCGTTTTGATCAGCCAATGAAACAGGGTAATCATGAACCTTAACACCAAACTTGTCATCATCATGCTATCTCTGCTGGTCCTTGCCTTGCTGACCCTCTTCATCCTCAACCAGTATGCCCAGAACGATCTGGTCAAAGAGATTCAGGAGAGTTCCCAGGAAATCTCAAAAGCGGTTCAGATAAGCATCGAGGATCTCACCTCCGAAGCCGAAACCTCACGCCTTAACGAGTACCTCCTCAAGGCCCGGGAAAGGGGCATCAATGAAATCAACATCATCAACATAGAGGGCGAGATCATCGACTCGTCCGATCCGGAAAAGATCGGCAAAAGGCGCGAACTCAAGAAGCTGGAAAAGGGAATCCATGCCGCTCCGCGAACCAGCGGCAGAAGCGGCGGCCTGGCCCAGAAACCCTACGAGGTGGTTGTGCCGGTCATAGTGGGGGATGAGCACCTGGGGTACGTTCAGATCAACATGCTTCTGGACAACATCCGCGACCTGCAGCACGCCAACTTCCTCCGTCGCCTCTTTGCCACGGGCATGGTTTTCGCCTTCGGCATTGCCCTGACCATTTTTCTGGCGCGGCGCTACACCGAACCGATCCACAACCTGGTCGAGGACTTCAAACGTGTGTCCGCCGGGGATCTATCCGTAACCATCCCGGTGGAGAGCGAGGATGAAATCGGCGAACTGGCGGTCGGCTTCAACAATATGGTTGAAAAACTTCGGGAACGGGAGGCCCTGGAAAAACGGCTCAACGAGGCCGAGCATCTCTCCCGGGTCGGCCAGCTGGCCGCGGGAATTGCCCACGAAATACGCAATCCTCTCAACTACATCAGCCTGGCTGTGGATCACCTGAAGACCGAGATGCTCCCGGAGTGTCACGAGAGACGGGAAGAGCTTGAAGAACTGGTGGAGAAAATCAGGGAAGAGGTGCGGCGGACCAACTACATGGTGGTCAACTTCATGAACTACGGCCGGCCGCTCAAACTTCGACGCGCCTCGGTCCCCTACGGCGATCTCCTGGCAAAGGTGCTGCCGCTCGTACAGGAACGCCTGACCGAGCAGCACATCACCGTGGAGCAGCGGTTTTCCAACGACCTGCCGCCGCTGTGGGTTGATCCGGAACTGCTCCGAAACTGCATCCTGAACTTCGTCAACAACGCGGCCCAGGCCATGCCCGACGGCGGCGTCATCACCCTGGGAGCCGCACCGGAAGCGGGGCGGATTCGCCTGACCTTCGCCGACCAGGGCAAGGGCATCGCAGCGGAAGACATCGACAAGATATTCAAGCCATATTTCACCACCAGGGATGTGGGTATTGGACTGGGACTGGCAATCACCGAACGGATCGTCAAGGAGCACGGCGGCGCCATAGATGTTGAAAGCGAGCCGGGCAAAGGTACGACCTTTGTCGTTCTCCTCCCCCTGCACCCGGAGCCGAACGGAAATTCTTCGGAACCATCCGAAACATTAAAGACTTGAGAGACCGAGGCGCATCACATGAACAACCAGCGGAAAGCCGGAAGCATACTGATTGTCGACGACGAGAGGGGACAACGGGACATCCTTAAATTGATCCTCAACAGGGAGGGGTATGAGATCGTCGATGTCCCGGGAGTGCGGGAGGCATTGGAGCAACTGGAAAGGCGCGAGTTCGACCTGATCCTGACCGACCTGAAAATGCAGGGACAGAGCGGACTCGATCTGCTCGACAAGGTTCTGGCCGACGATCCGCAGCAATGCGTGATCCTGATGACTGCCCATGGCTCGGTCGACTCCGCGGTCGAGGCCATGCGCAAGGGCGCCTTCGATTATCTGGAAAAACCGCTGGAACGTGACAATTTGGTATTGACTTTGCAGAGAGCATTTGAACGCATCGGCCTGGTACGCGAGAATCGGGTGCTGCAGAAGCGGGTCGCCTCGACGATGACGATTCCCAGCATCATGGGTGATCATCCCAAGATGTGCGAAGTATTCCGGATTGTCACCAAGATCGCGGCAACCAATTCCACGGTGCTGATCGTCGGGGAATCGGGCACCGGCAAGGAACTGGTCGCCAGGGCGATCCACGAGGGAAGCCAGCGTCGGGACAGGCCCTTCATGGCCATCAACTGCGCGGCCATACCCGAAACCCTGATTGAGAGCGAACTGTTCGGCCATGAAAAGGGGAGCTTTACCGGCGCCAATGCCCGTGAACTGGGCGTTTTCGAGGCGGCCGACGGAGGAACGGTTTTTCTGGATGAAATCGGGGAGATGAATATCTCCATGCAGGCCAAGCTGCTGCGCGCCATCCAGGAAAAGGAGATCCGCCGGGTCGGCGGCAAGGTCAACATTCCGCTGGATGTCAGGATCATCTCCGCCACCAACAAGGAACTGGAACAGGAGATAAGGCGGGGAAACTTCCGGGAGGACTTGTTCTACCGCCTCAACGTCATCCGGATCAATCTGCCCCCCCTGCGCGAACGGGGGAACGATGTCAAAACTTTGGCAGAGTTCTTTGTCAAAAAATACAGCCAGACAGGCGGCGTCGCGGTCGTGGGGATCTCGAAGGCGGCCCTCAAGCTCCTGATGAGCTACTCCTGGCCCGGCAACGTCCGCCAGCTGGAATCGGTCATCGAGCGGGCGGCGCTGATGGCCGAGAGCAACTTTATCGAGCCCGGCGACCTGCCGAGCGAAATAACGGCGACTTCGCTCCTGGCCGGGGGCGTTCCCTTCGACCTGCCGCCGGAGGGAATCGACATCGAGACACTGGAGAAAAACCTGATCATCAAGGCCATGGAGCGAGCGGACTGGGTCATCGGCAAGGCGGCTCCGCTTCTGGGCATGAGTTACAAGACCCTGCAGTACCGGCTGGAAAAATTCGATATCGAACGGCCCGAGAAAAGACACAGGGGGTGATGACTTTTCTCCGCTCCCCGTCTTTCTCCATAACCTTTTTTGGTGGCGATGCGATGCACCGGCAAGAACGCTCCGCCAGTCGAGATATTTGCGTTTCCAGCAGAATCGCGCCAACGGCTGTGACCGGTCAGACCAACCGTTTGCGGTCATGCCTCCCACAACACCAGAGAAACCGGCAAGCGGACGAACATGAACATCCTCATTATCGGCAGTGACTATTTCTCTCTCGCAACCGACCCGGCCTACAGAACCGTGGTTCTCGGCCAGCCGGACGTTCTACGTCCCCCTCCCCCCACCCTGTCGTCACTACTACACCGGCACTGCCCGGAATTTTCACCGGATATCGTTCTCTATACCGATGAGAGCAAACTCCCGACCCTGACCGGACTGGAAGACCTGGAAATCCCCCTCTTCGGCTATCTCATCGACTCCCATATCCATTACGGCTGGCACCGCGAGTTCGCCGGAATGTTCGACCATGTTTTCGTCGCGCAAAGGGACTGCTGCGACAGCATAAACCGCCACACCGGCAACTGCGGCTGGTTGCCGCTCTTTGCGGCTCCGGAGCCGGCAGTCGCAGAAGAGGTGATCCATGATGTTTCATTCGTGGGGACCCTCGACAGGGGACTGAATCCCGACCGCGTATCCTTCATCGAATCACTGGCCCGCCTGGTGCCTCTCAATGTGCATTCCGGAGCTTTTTCCCGGATCTTCAGGCAGTCGAGGATCGTACTCAATCAATCGGTCAAAACGGATATCAATTTCAGGGTATTCGAGGCGCTGGCAAGCGGAAGTCTTCTCCTTACGGATAACGTCGACAACGGCATGAATGATCTGCTTGAAGAGGGGAAGCATTTCGTCAGCTACAGAAAAAACGATCCCGAAGACGCGGCACGGAAAATCAGATATTTCCTCGAACACGAAGAAGAACGCCAAACCATCGCCCGGGCTGGGCATGAGGCCATGGTAACGAGGCATACGAAGGATATCCGCAGACGCCAGCTCATGAACGGGATTACCTCGCTCATCTCCGAGTGGGGTGGCAAAAATCCGGGGATCAGCCGGGAGCAGAGGCGTAACGCGGCGGCAAGAACCTATCTCATCGTGGCGCGCCTTGCAACCGACCTTAGGAGAGAATGCGGAATCCAGATTCCGGGGCGGGATGGCTACGTTGATCTTGCTGAAATATGCCTGCAGCGGATCAAGGACCATGGTAACATTGAGTTCGTCGTGCGTGACCTGGCCTGGATCAGCATCCTCAGAAACAGACGTGATGCCGCAAAAGCGGCCTTAAGCGCAGCGATGCGCATGGGCGCGGCTGATGTCGAGACCTTTATCTGCGCGGCAGATCTCGCGTCCGATCAAAGGGAGGCGAAGGAACATCTGGCCACAGCAATGAACCTCCTGCAGGGCTATAGTGAGAGCGACCCGCTTTATTATGAATCCTGCTTTGATCAGTTGCTTCTGTTGGCAAAACGTACCGGCGCAATTTAATCCCGTACCATGAAACTCCGCGTCTGAGGCATGTTCATTGCTTGAATCTATAGATTTTTATTTATCTGGCCTGTTTTTGACACACAGAGAGGAATACACGGTGAAAGTCAATCATTTCTGCCGTAGCAGCAAATCGGTTGTACCATGTTATTCCAGACGACCAAATTCTTCTGTACGCAACCCATAGACTGAATTGATATTAACCCTCATCAGCGTGGAGATTATCGGCTTATGATTGCTATTAATAATTGCCATGGCAAAGAACAGAAAACTGAAATCGATCTTCCATTTATGGACAAGAACGAAATTGAAGCAATTAAAATATGCCTTGGTTTGTTTGACGGACCAATAAAAGCGCTGGAATGGGGCAGCGGGAATAGTACCCTTTTTTTCTCATCCCTGTTGCAGCCCGGAAGTTCCTGGATTGCATTGGAGCACGATGCGGCTTGGTATAAAGAGATGGAAACCAAGATTTCAAGGCATCCATCCTCATGTGCTTCCGCCATCTTGATTCCACCAGGCAGATCATTCGACGGACTCACCGATGGTGATTTTGACACCTTTCGTGATTATGTGTTGACCCCGGCCCGTATGGGAACTACCTTCGACTTCATTCTTGTTGATGGACGCGCCAGAACCGAATGCCTGATGATGGGATGGAAGTTACTAAATGAAGACGGTGCAATGGTACTACATGACGCACAAAGAAGGGAATATTGCGCGGGCATCCCAAAAGACTGCTTCTCCATACGGCTTACTAATCCGAACGTGAACGTAGAAGGCCCTATCACAATGCTGTTTATGACCAAACGGCACCATCTGGCCAAATCGCTAGAACTGAAATTACGGCACCATCTGGAAAACGATGGACTACTCGTAACGTCAGATCTTGCCGAGATTGGCAATCATGGTTCATGGAACGGCACCTGCCCGACCAATAACAAAAACAATATTATCCCTAGTAATGCACCTCAAGCTTGCGGAAAAAATGACATGGCTCGTTTTACAGATGCAGATTCATCCAAAATCAACAATTCAACCGAACTTTACGAAAAAATTCTGTCAAACAAAAATAAAATTTTTGATGAAATCAGGTCCAAAAGGACATTGCCACCATACGAATCTGATAATATTGCAACCAATACCAGGCGCTGTCTATTCTTAAACACCTACTATTTGGCATTTATCGAAAATCACTATCAACAGCACCAGGAGTTGGCATCTGAATCATACGCCGTGCAAAAACAATCTCTTGTTGGCAAATGCTTTGGGGACAGCGACTTTTATTCTGCAAATCTGGCAAGAGCGGGTTGGGATACCGAGGATCTCATCATCAACTGCACTCCGTTACAGCAGGCCTGGGCTCGTGAGAACAATTTTCATGGTGAGGGATTCAATGTCGCCATTGAGCAAGTACGGCGGGCACGCCCGGACGCAGTTTACATCCAGGATTTCGGTGTCTGTACGAAAAACTTTATTGATGCAATCCGGCCATATACCAGGCTGATCATAGGTCAAATCGCGTCCCCGGTCCCGCCGCAGACCCATGTCCCGGGACTGGATATTATCATATCGTCTTTTCCTCACTTCGTTGACCGTTTCCGTAAAGACGGTATCACTTCATACTATCAACCTCTGGCATTTGAACAGCGCGTACTGGATAAGGTTCCCATTAACAATTATGAAATGCGGCCGATAGAATGTTCGTTTGTTGGTGGCTTGTCGCCGCACCACAGCAAAGGATATGGTCTGTTGGAATTCCTTGCCCGGGAAGTTCCAATTCGCTTCTGGGGTTATGGCGCCGACCGCCTGCCTGAAGATTCGGCCATAAGAGGTCGCCACCATGGTGAGGTTTGGGGCGAGGACATGTTCCGAATTCTGTCCGCCTCGAAAATCACGATCAATCGCCACATAGACGTAGCTGAAAACAATGCCAACAATATGCGGCTCTTTGAGGCCACAGGCTGCGGCGCGCTCCTGATTACCGATTACAAGGACAACCTGAGTGACCTGTTCGAAATTGGCAAAGAAGTTGTTGCATATCGTTCACCAGAGGAATGCGTTGCGCTGGTCAGGTACTACCTTGCCCACCCGGATAGGGCTGCCGCCATCGCCAAGGCAGGTCAGGAGAAGACGCTCAGGGAGCACTCCTACGGACTGCGCATGCAACACACTGCCGAGATACTGGAACGTCATTTGCGCTACAGACTCGAAAAGGGGACTTTGCAAGTTCCAGCGCGCATTTCCGACGGTCACCAGTTAATATCACAGGCTGAAGTTACACAGGCAATGGAAAACGCGTGGAAGGACCCGACGATTCCCTTGCAGCAACGGGCACTTGTGCAAAACCAGTTGGAGCAGATGTATCAGGGCAGGGAAATCGTTCCGTTTCAGTCCTTGGCAAGTATCCTTGCCCCATTTGTTCGCATCGGGGACTCGGTTCTGGAAATTGGCTGCGCAAGCGGTTACTATTACGAAGTACTGGAGTACCTCCTCAAGAAACGAATTTCCTACACCGGCGTGGATTATTCGGAACCCATGATAAAGCTTGCGAAAGACTACTATCCGGCAGCAACATTTTATACGGCGGATGGCGCAAGCCTTTTCTTTGAAGACCGCCGATTTCACACCGTCATTTCCTCGGGTGTATTACTTCATGTGCCAAACTGGCGCCAGCATGTGCTGGAAACGGTGAGGGTGGCTGATACCTACATTGTAGTATCAAGGACCCCGGTTTGTCGTTCCAATCCAACCCGCTACATGAAGAAATACGCATATGGAGTTGAAACCGTCGAACTCATATTCAACGAGGACGAAATAATTCAAGAATTTCTCCAGCATGACCTGGAGTTGATCAGCGCCATCCAACTGGAGGGAAATCCGTCCGGTGACGAATACTCGGTAACGTATCTTTTCAGACGACCCGAGAGCAGGAGGCGCCAATGCTTAGGAAGCATATCAGGCTTGCCAGACTCCTCAGCAGAGATTCGCGAAAAATGATGCGGCAAACAACCCGTTGCGCTGGAGAAAAATAATGGACTTTACAGGCGCCAATATCCTCGTCACCGGTGGCCTTGGCTTTATTGGCTCGAATCTCGCCATACATCTAGTTGAAATGGGAGCCAATGTAACCTTGGTTGACAGCCTGATTCCGGAGTATGGCGGCAATCTTTGGAACATCGAGTCAATCAAAAACAGGGTTCGAGTGAACATATCCGATGTTAGGGACGAGCACTCCATGAAGTATCTTATCCAGGGGCAGGACTACCTGTTCAATCTTGCAGGCCAGACAAGCCACGCAGATTCAATGAGCAACCCCTATCCCGATCTTGAGATAAACGCCCGTGCCCAGCTTTCCATCCTTGAAGCATGCCGGAAATACAACTCTTCCATCAAGGTTATTTTTGCCAGTACCCGCCAGATGTACGGCGCACCACAATACTTGCCGGTGGACGAAAGACACCCCCTTGCTCCGGTGGATGTCAACGGCATCAACAAGATGGCCGGGGAGTGGTACCACCTGGTTTACAACAACATCTACGGTATTCGCGCCACGGTTTTGCGGCTTACCAACACCTATGGGCCCAGGATGCGGGTGAAAGATGCCCGCCAGACGTTTTTGGGCATCTGGATCAGACGAATCATTGAAGGCAGGCCGCTCCTTGTTTTTGGCGATGGCAAGCAGATACGTGATTTTAACTTCGTGGATGACGTAGTCGAGGTAATGCTGCTGGCGGCCAGTTCAGATGATGCAAATGGCGAGATCTTCAATCTTGGCGCGGACGATCCGATTAATTTAAAGGACGCCGCCCAGACGTTGGTTGACATCGCGCAAACCGGTTCATTCGAGATTGTCCCATTTCCACAGGATAGAAAAGCCATCGATATCGGCGACTACTATGCCGATTACCGCAAGATAAGGGCAAAGCTCGGCTGGAAGCCGGTCGTCCCGTTTGAGGAAGGGTTGCGCAGAACGGTTGCCTACTATCGGGAGCATCATTCCCACTACTGGGAGGCGGAAAATGGCGATTGAGATGATTTTAGTTGCGAATCCACTCGCCCAATTCAAGGCAAGGGAAGCGGAAATCGTAAACGCCCTGGAGAGGGTCATCAGGAGCGGCAGGTATATCCTTGGAAACGAGGTCCGACTTTTTGAGGAAGAATTTGCAGCGTTTGTTGGCGCAGAACATTGCATCGGCGTCGGAAACGGTACGGATGCGATCGCGCTGGCATTGCGCGCCATGGGAGTGGCACCGGGTGATGAAGTCATAACCGTATCGCACACAGCCGTTGCTACGGTCGCCGCCATCGAGCAGATCGGAGCAATTCCGGTTTTCGCCGATATTGATCCGACAACTCGCTGTATTGACCCTCTCGCCATTTCTCCCCTGGTAACTGACACAACCAGGGCTGTCGTTGTGGTTCACATATACGGACAGCCAGCGGATATGCCAAGAATCATGGATATAGCGTCGGCGCACAAACTGCTGGTGCTGGAAGATTGCGCCCAGGCTCATGGTGCGGCTATTGGCGGGAGGCAGGTAGGCACTTTCGGGAATGCCGCAGCGTTCAGTTTCTATCCAACCAAGAATCTTGGCGCCCTTGGCGATGGCGGAGCGGTGACGACTTCAGATCCGCATATCGCGGCGACATGCCTTGCCCTCCGGGAATACGGCTGGCGCGAGCGTTATATATCTGCCATCCCGGGTTTCAACTCACGTCTCGATGAACTGCAGGCGGCCATCCTAAGGGTTAAGCTTCCCTACCTCCACCAGGACAATGCCCGCCGTGCAACGATTGCCGCGCGTTACGCAAAAGTGCTTCGAGACTCCATCATCGGTTATCCCGCAACGATACCCGACTCCATCCATGCCATGCACCTTTATGTAATAGAGAGCGACCGTCGAGACGAACTATCCGGCTTCCTGGCCGCCGAAGGCGTGTGTACCGCGCGGCATTACCCCGTTCCAATACACCGGCAGGCCGCCTATAGAGGAAGAATCAGGGGAGCAAACGATCTGCCATTTACCGAACGATTATACGAGAGGATACTCAGTCTCCCCATGTATCCTGAGTTGAGCGATGAAATGGTCGATGTCGTCTGTAATGCATTGTACAAATGGGTCTCATCTGAAAAGGCTCAGCACAAACTCTGAAGCGGAAATGTCCATGCAACGAATCTACTGTACCTATTTCGATCGAAATTATCTGATCAAAGGGCTCGCGCTTATTTCCTCGCTTATCCGACATGAGGCAATGCCATTTACCCTCTATGTGGTTTGCCTTGACGAGATCACGAGAGTGATTCTTGATCGGCTCAACATAACCAACGTAATAACCGTTCCACTGCATGAGATCGAGTATGGCGACATACAGCTGGCCATTGCGCGAAGCGACAGATTGCTGATGGAATACTATTGGACCATGACCCCCACAATTATCCTGCGTTTATTGGACAGGGTTCCCAAGGGAGATGTTCTAACCTATTTGGATGCGGATCTCTTCTTCTATTCATCTCCCGAACCAATTTTCTCCGAATTTGCCGAGAATTCAATTCTGATTCACAAGCATCGCTTTACCCCCTCTTTGCAGTGGATGGATAAACATGGCATTTTTAACGTTGGATTGCTTTGTTTCCGAAATGACGGTCTGGCTCGCATTGCTCTCAAATGGTGGCGCGACCGCTGTAATGAATGGTGTTATGCACGCATAGAAGATGGAAAATTTGGTGATCAACTGTACCTCAACGACTGGCCGCAAAGATTTGATGGGGTCCACGTGCTGGAACATATCGGCGCAGGCGTCGGTCCCTGGAACCACGAGCAGTATTATTACAGCATTGACGCAAACAAACGACCGCATGTCGACAGCCTGCCACTTGTTTTTTATCATTTTCACGCCTTGTCGGTTGTTGCTCCCGAAATCATCATACCCGCAAAACACCTCAACTATCCGATGCGAGAAGAGGTTATCAGGTACTGTGTTGCGCCTTACGTCGATTCCCTAACCCAGATGATTTCAATTGCCAGGAAGATCCTGCCCCAGTTTTCGTTCGGCCTTACAAACCTTGGGGACTTAACTAACGAGCACACCTTTGTTGCGGTCAAGGAAGCTCATGAGACATTGCGCAAGTTGGGGTTTGCCCACCCAACCATTGACCTGCAAAATGGATGGGAGTGCCATCTCTCTGCCCAGACCACATATCCGAACTTGAACACATGAAAACAGCTAACTTACCCAGTTCTTTATGAAACAGTCATTGCGAAAAGACCTGACAGACTCGCAAAATGCCATGGCCACCATAACCAGTTAAAATTATGAGCATATCCCCAAACAAAGGCAAAAAGAGAGCAATCAAAATCATCATGCAGGCCAGGACTGTTTTGATAAAAGCGCGATAAATGCTTGAGCATGCCGTTGGTACTCAACCAGGAAGGGCCTGCCATGAAGGCATCGTTGATCGCAACCTTTGTATGAGGGATAGGACCGTAAGAAAAACATGTCCAGTCAAACGCAAAAAATAATTATTCTCGGGTCCTCGGGAATGTTGGGCCACACACTGTTCGCCCATCTGCTCCAACTCAGACGCTACGCCGTACTGGGCACGGTCCGGTGTGAGGAGAGGCTCCCCTTCTTCCCTCCAGCCCTGCGGGAGAGTATACGGTCCGGCATCGACGCCGACCGCTTCGAATCCATCGAGCAGCTGTTCGAAAAAGAGCGTCCGGCAATCGTCGTCAACTGCATCGGAATCATCAAGCAGCAACCCCAGGCGCAGGAACCTGTTCCCTGCATCAGCATCAACGCCCTGCTGCCTCACCGTCTGGCCGCCCTTTGCCGGATGACGGGTACCCGGTTGATACACATCAGCACCGATTGCATATTCAGCGGCAGAAAGGGTTTCTACAACGAACGGGACCAGAGCGATGCCGAAGACCTCTATGGCCGGACCAAACATCTTGGGGAATTGTCCGGTCCCGGCTGTATCACCCTGAGAACCTCCATCATCGGGCATGAACTGACAGGAAAACTCGGGCTCGTCGAATGGTTCCTCCGTCAGCGGGAAGGGGTCAAGGGCTATACCAATGCCATTTTCAGCGGACTGCCGACCATCGAACTTTCCAGGGTAATCGCCGACCATGTCATTCCGGACACCAGGCTGACCGGTCTTTTCCACGTAGCCACCGATCCGATCTCAAAGCATGACCTGCTCAAACTGATCGCCGCGACATACGGGAAAGGCATCGACATCACACCCGATGCCGGTGTAAAAATCGACAGATCGCTTGACGGCAGGATATTTTCGGAGGCTTCGGGCTACCATCCTTCACCATGGGAACAGTTGATCGCGACCATGCATGATGACTACCTCAACGCGGAGTATTATGCCAGGCGACGGGAGAAGGCAGATGACACCATTCGATGACAAAGTCGTTGTAATCACCGGAGGCACCGGCTCCCTGGGAAAGGTCCTGACCCGCCGCCTGCTGTCCGGCACGGTCGGCACTCCCCGGAAGATCATCATTTTTTCACGGGACGAGGCCAAACAGCATTACATGCGGCTGGAATACCAGCAGAAGAAAAATGTTACGGACGAGGTTATCTACCACAACTTTGCCCAGCTGCTGGAATTTCGAATCGGTGATGTCCGCAACTACGCATCCGTGGCGTCGGTCCTCAGGCGGGCCGATATCGTGGTGAACGCCGCCGCCCTGAAACAGGTGCCATCTTGCGAGTATTTCCCGTATGAGGCGGTCATGACCAATGTGATGGGTGCGGAAAACATCGTGCGCTGCATACGGGAAAACGGACTGCCGGTGCAGACGGTGGTCGGGGTATCCACGGACAAGGCGTGCAAACCGGTCAACGTCATGGGGATGACCAAGGCCCTGCAGGAGAGGGTTTTCATCGCGGCCAATCTGCACCTGCCGGACACGCGCTTCATCTGTGTCCGCTACGGCAATGTCCTGGCATCGCGGGGGTCCGTAATTCCCCTGTTCCATGAGCAGATAAAAAACGGCGGTCCGGTCACCGTCACCACCGAGGATATGACCAGGTTTCTGCTACCGCTGGAAAGGGCCGTCGATACCATCATTGCCGCACTTGAAAGCGCCAATCCGGGAGAGACGTACGTGCCGAAGGTGCCCGCATCCCGCATGCTCGACGTTGCCAGGGCGCTCATCGGCGTCCGCCCGATTGACACGGTCATAACCGGCATCAGACCCGGAGAGAAGGTGCATGAGAGCATGGTCTCCTTCGAGGAGGGGTGGCGGACCTTCGACCGGGGCGACTACTACGCCATCAAACCGATGCTGCCCGAACTGGTGAGGGACGAAGCGGAGGGGACGCCCCTCAACCGGGAGTACAGTTCCAGCGATTCACTCCTCTCCCCGGACGAGACCCGCGCCCTGCTGGAGCGGTACGGCCTGATGATCGGCCAGGAGATCGTGGAGGAGGGGGAATTCCTGCGATGAAGGTAATCACCGTCGTTGGCACCCGCCCTGAAATAATAAAGCTCTCCCGGGTGATATCCGAGCTTGACCGGCACACCGAGCACATCCTGGTTCATACCGGCCAGAACTTCGACTACGAGCTGAACGAGATTTTCTTCCGGCAGCTCCAGGTCCGCAGACCCGATTATTTCCTGGGTGTCGCCGGAAAAACCGTTGCCGAAACCATCGGCAACATCATTGCCCGTTCCGACGAAGTCTTTGCCAGGGAAGAACCGGATGCCATGCTGCTGCTGGGTGACACCAACAGTTCGCTCTCCGTGATCCCCGCCAAACGGCGCAAGATTCCCATTTTTCACATGGAAGCCGGAAACCGCTGTTTCGACCTGAGGGTCCCCGAAGAGATCAACCGCAAGATCGTCGACCACACAAGCGACATCAACCTGGTCTTTTCCGAACACGCCAGGCGCTATCTGATCGCGGAGGGAATACGCCCGGAAACCATCATCAAGACAGGCTCTCCGATGCGTGAGGTGCTGGAGTATTACCTCCCGTCAATTGAGCGATCCCCCATACTGGAAGAGCTGCGACTCGAACCCGGCGGTTTTTTCGTCATCAGCGCGCACCGCGAGGAAAACGTCGACAGCGAGCAGAACCTTTCGGACCTGCTGGCCTCCATTGACGCCCTGGCGGAGCATTATGGCCTACCGCTGATCGTCTCCACCCACCCCCGCACGAGAAAACGTCTCGACGAACGCGGGCTGGGCGCCGCCAACAAGCTGGTTAGCTTCCTCAAGCCGCTCGGATTCCTCGATTACGTCAAGCTGGAACTCAACGCGCGCTGTATCGTATCCGACAGCGGTACGATCACCGAAGAGGCTTCCATACTCGGCCTGCCGGCGGTCACCATCCGGCAGGCCCATGAACGGCCGGAGGGAATGGACGAGGCCACCCTGATCATGTGCGGACTGAAGCCGGAAAGGGTACTGGAGGCGGTGGCAACGGTTGTCGCACATGCCGCGGGCGGCGGACGTCCTTTCAGAATGGCGCCTGATTACGAGGCGGACAACGTATCAAAAAAAGTTATGCGGATTATCATGAGTTATACCGATTATATAAACCGGACGGTGTGGCGGAGGAATATGGCATAATGAGCAATCTCAACATCAGACAGCAACTACCACCCATAACGCCCAAACCCGACCATAACTATGTGGCTTTTTTCCTCAGCCTTGCCTGCAACCTCAGATGCAACTACTGCATAAATCTGCACGACCATCTTTCCCGACCGGAACAGGCAAGACGCAACTCCATGTCCGCAGACGACTGGATTACCGCGGCAAACCGCCTGTTATTACGCGCCGACCTGCCCCTCACGCTGCAGGGGGGCGAGCCGACCTTGCACCAGGGGTTCTACCGGATCGTCAATGAGGTCAGGCCTGAGATCAAAATGGACCTCATGACCAACCTGATGTTCGATGTTGATCGCTTCATCGCCAATGTCCCCACTTGGCGATTCACCCGGGATGCCCCTTACGCCGCCATCCGTGTCAGCTACCATCCGGGCCAGAACAACATCGACGACCTGATTGCAAAAACGCGGAAACTGGAAGACGCCGGATTCAGGATCGGACTATACGGCATCGAACACCCTGATCCCGAAATCCTGCGTCACGTCAGGGAAACTCAGGAACGCTGCCTCTCGCTTGGACTTGATTTCAGGACAAAAGAGTACCTCGGAGAGCACTCGGGAAGGATGTACGGGACCTTCAAATATCCGGACTGCGTTAACAACTCCGAACTGAAGCGATGTCAGTGCCGGACCACGGAGATCATTGCCGATCCGGCCGGATACGTTTACAAATGCCACGCCGATCTCTACAAAGGCCGGACACCCATCGCCCACATCCTGGACGACGCTTTTTCAGAAGAAACGATCGATGAATTCAGGGAATGTTCTTCCTACGGTGACTGCAATCCCTGTGATGTCAAGGTAAAGACCAACCGTTTCCAGATATTCGGACATACCAGCGTGGAGATTCGCGACATTCAATGAGAGCCTATAACTTTGACGGCCACAAACTGATCTACCATCCCGGGCGGGTTCATGAATTCCTGTCCCAGGGCGATTGTTTTCCGCTCTATATGGAAATCAGTCCCGTGGGCAGATGCAATCACCGATGCCTGTTCTGCGCCTATGACTTCATTGGATACCCGAATCGAAAGCTGGAAACCGACCTGATGCGCAAACTGTTGGAAGAGCTTGCAGCCACCGGTCTCAAAAGTGTCCTCTTCGCCGGGGAGGGTGAACCACTCCTGCACCCTGACCTGCCACACCTCGTGCAACATGCAAAAAGCAACGGAATAGATGTCGGCATCTTCACGAACGGACAGCTTCTGACCCCGGAAAAAGCGGAACGGATCATTCCTTTCCTGACGTTCCTGCGCTTCAGCTTCAATGGCGGCACACGGGAAGTGTACGCCCGCGTCCATCAGGTTGACCCGAAAGCATACGATACCGTACTCGCGGCTCTTCACCAGGCAGTTGCCATAAAACATAAACATGGCGTGGCTACCACCATCGGCGTACAATTCGTAGTCATACCGGAAAACCTGTCGTCCCTCGTTGAAGCCGCGGCCGTGGTAAAATCGGCGGGGGCTGATTATTTTGCCATCAAACCTTTTGTGCATCAGAGTGACCGGCAAGGTTACCGGATGGATAAACCACTCGACGCAGAACTTCTCGATGCCTGTCTGGCTGAAGTTGAAACGCTGAATAGCAAGAACTTCAAGGTCATGGCTCGAAGATCCGCCTTTTCCGAATACGGTATCCGCCACTATTCCCACTGTTTCGGCACCTCGTTCATATCGGTAATCAATTCCGGCGGCGATGTTGCCTGCTGTCTCCCCTACTGGGATAACCCCGAATTCGTTTTCGGCAACATCCATGAGCAGTCATTTCGTGAGATCTGGCTGGGAGAACGGCGCAAAACCGTCAAAGCGCTCCTGGAGAAACGTCTCAACGTGCAGGATTGCCCCCCCAACTGCCGCCCCAATGCGATCAACGATTTTCTGTATGAGCTGAAATATCCGACCCTTGAGCACATAAACTTTATTTAAGGATACGACGATGCAGACAAAGATACTGATCATTAAGCTGGGTTATTCCGAAACGCTAGACCCGGAAATCGGCAAAGTCCCGAGCCTTGGTGATGTGTTGCGCACAACACCCATTCTCTGGGCTCTGCGCGAAAAGTACCCTGACGCCCATATCAGCTGGCTGGTCTCGGAGCATGCCGAGCCGTTGCTGTATCGCAACAGCCAGATTGACCGCCTTCTGGTCTGGGACAGCTTTGTCCCGTTTCAGTTGATGAAGGAAAAATTTGATGTACTGATAAACCTGGAAAAAATACCGGGCCTCTGCGCCCTGAGTGACATGATCGACGCCTGGGTCAAGTACGGTTTCCGCTTCGACTCTCTGTCCGGCAGCTACCACGCCTATGAAAAGGGGCTCGACTTCATAAGTTATATTGAAGGAAAGCATTCGGACAAGGCCAAAGGTTACTGGCAACAGGTGCTCATTGAAATGCTCGGCATTCCATGGAAGGGACAGGAGTATATCATCGGATACAAACCGGTGAGCACCGAAATCCATGACATCGGCCTCAACTTCGAAGTGGGCTCGAAATGGCCGGTCAAGGGGATGCCGATGGATCTCTGGCAGCGGCTGGAACAGCAACTGACTTCTCTCGGCTACAGCGTATCCTGGCAGGAGGGCCGCAAGAACCTCTTTGAATACATGGACTGGATCAATTCCTGCCGCCTGATAATATCCAATGACAGCCTGGGCCTGCACCTGGCCTTTGGCTTCCATAAAAAGGTGATCGGCCTGTTCGGCCCGACTGATCCAAGCGAGGTCTATTTCTACACCGGTGGCAAGCTGCTGCGCTCGCCATGCCAGTGCCCGGCCATGCCCTGCTTTGACGTCAAATGCCGCACCGGCCTGATGTGCATGTCGCACTTTGATCTTGGCAAAATCATCACAGCCGTTGCGGAAATACGGGGAGAATCAAACACACCATGAACACACGAGAAACCGCGCTCCGCATCCGGCGCACCATAATCGAGATGGCCAATCGTTCCAAAAGCCCGCATGTCGGCTCCAGCCTCTCCTGCTCCGATATCATGGCGGTACTGTACGACGGCATCCTCAGACTGGAGCCATGGGACGAGCGCGACATCTTCATCCTGAGCAAGGGGCACGCGGCCATGTCGCTGTACAGCACTCTGCACGCCAAAGGACTCCTGACGGCAGAGGATATCGAAGGTTACTACCTGGATAATGGCACCTTACCGGCACATCTTGATCGTCGTCCAGAAAAGGGGATAGAGGTGTCCGCAGGATCGCTGGGACACGGATTCAACATGGGTCTAGGCATGGCCTACGCATTCAAAAAGCAGAAGAGCTTTCGAAAAGTATTTGCGGTTATTGGCGACGGTGAAGCACAAGAGGGCTCCATCTGGGAAGGAGCCCTGTTCGCAGGCAGGTTCGGGTTGGAAAACTTCACCGCAATCATGGATAACAACAACCTTCAGGGATACGGCCGGCCAAGCGAAATCTGCGCCTTTGAACCGATGAGGGACAAGTGGATCTCGTTCGGATGGCATGCCATTGAAGTCGATGGACATGACCACGATGAGTTGCGCAACGCCCTACGGGCGGAATCGCGCGGAAAACCAAAGATCCTGATTGCCCGCACCATCAAAGGAAAGGGAGTCTCTTTCATGGAAGACCAGCTGATCTGGCATTACTACATTGTCACCGACGAACACAAACGGCAAGCTTTGGATGAGCTGTCATGAGGAACTCCTTCATCAATACCATTCTCGATGCCTGCAGACAACGGGAGGACATCTTTGTCATCAGCGGCGACGCCGGCCTGGGTGTATTTGACACCTTCAAGGAGGAATACCCTGACCGTTTCCTCAACCTGGGAGCCGCCGAACAGAACATGATCAGTTTTGCCGCCGGGATGTCCATGACCGGCTACAAGGTGCTTGTTTACAACATCATACCTTTTGTCCTTTACCGCTGCTACGAGCAGGTGCGTAACGATATCTGTTATCAGGACCTGCCGATTATTCTGGCCGGCATCGGCAGTGGACTGACCTATTCACCCCAGGGAATGACCCACTACTCCATAGAAGATCTGAGCCTCGCCCGTACACTCCCGAACCTGACCGTCTTGTCCCCAATTGACCCTGTTGAGGCAAGAGTGGCAGCCAATTATGCCCTATCCGCAGCCGCACCGGTATATGTCAGGCTTGCCAAGCGTGGCGAACCGGATATCCACACGACACAACAGCTTGATATAAGCGTGCCGCAACAACTGGTCACGGGCGATATTCCGGTCGCCCTTCTCTGTCATGGTTCCATTGGGGAGGAGGTTCTGCAAGCGGCCCGGATACTGTCCGAAGATGGCATCAGGCCCTTCGTGTTTTCGGTGCCAATGGTACAGCCACTCAATCGTGACACTTTACTCAGTTGCCTGAAAGGGATGCGGTCAGTGGTTTCGGTTGAAGAGCATTATCATTCCTGCGGCCTGGGCGCGGCCGTGAGGGAAAGTATCATGGACTCCTCTCTATCCTGCTCTCTCACCACCTTGGGATTACCATCCCGTTTCATCCATGAAGTCCACGACACGGCAGGAATGAGAAAACTGTTCGGGATTGATGCCGATTCGATTGCTTCTACTGTCAGATCGCAGTTGAGAGGTTGAACATGGGAAAATTAAGAAATTATTTTACGCCTCTTCATACCAGTACGAAACGTGACTATCTCTCACGCATGTGTGATGCCAAAGTCGAGTGCATGCGAGTTGCCAAAAGATACGGGTCTGAGTTCTGGGATGGTGAGCGGCGGTACGGATATGGAGGCTTCAAGTATGACGGCAGATGGAAACCGGTCGCCGAACGTTTAATCGAAGATTACGGACTGGCCGGGAACTGCTCGATCCTTGACATAGGTTGCGGCAAGGGATTCCTGTTGTATGAACTCCATCAGTTACTACCGGAAGCACGTATTGCCGGGTTTGATATTTCAGAGTATGCCATCAACAACGCGAAGGATGAGATCCGTCACAACATCTTCCTGCACCGGGCTCAGGATCCGCTTCCCTATAAAGATCATGAGTTCGACCTGGCTATCTCGCTTACCACCCTCCACAATCTGCACCTGCCAGACCTGAAGGCCGCCCTGATGGAAATGGAACGGGTCGGCAGGCAGAAATATCTGGTTGTGGAGGGATACCGGAATGAGGAAGAGCTGTTTAACCTGCAGTGCTGGGCGCTGACCTGCGCCGCCTTCTTCACACCAGAGGAATGGATGTGGCTGTTTGGCCAGTTTGGTTACAGCGGGGACTACGAGTTTGTGTATTTCGACTGATCGTTCCAGGAGAGAGTAATGGGGTTGCTCTACACCCGCATGAAAATATTCCACTTCAACGCCAAGCTTGATTCACTCCAGCCAAGTTCCGGGGGTATCCTTCCGCCGCTCAACGTACGCATCAAACCGACCAATGCCTGCAACCATAACTGCTGGTATTGCGCCTACCGTGCGGAAAATCTGCAACTTGGACAGGATATGAACCAGAAGGATTCCATACCGCGGGACAAGATGCTGGAGATCATCGATGATCTGATGGCAATGGAAGTGAAGGCGGTTACCTTCAGCGGCGGGGGCGACCCGTTCTGTTATCCGCACCTGTTGGAAACGGTGCAAAAACTGGCCGCAACTCCGATCAAATTTGCCGCGCTTACTAATGGTTCACGCCTGACCGGCGAAGTCGCGGAAGTTTTTGCCAAACACGCCACCTGGTTGCGAGTCTCCATGGACGGCTGGGACAACGCCAGCTACCGTGAGTACCGCGGATGTTCCGATGGGGAGTTCACCAACATCATCCGCAATATGGAACAGTTCAAAAAAATTGGTGGGAAGTGTTATCTGGGAGTCTGTATCGTTGTTGATAACAATAACTACGAGCATATCTACGATTTGATCCAACTCCTGCACGCAACCGGAGTCAACAGCGTCAAGGTCTCACCCTGCATCGTCAGCAACAGTTGTGACGACAATTATAACTACCACGTTCCGCTTTTTGATTCGGTAAAAGAGCAGACCCTGCGGGCACAGCAGGAGTTCACCGGGGAAGGCTTTGAACTGTATGATGCCTACCATTACCAACTGGGAACATTTGCCAAAGATTATTCATGGTGTCCCTACCTTCAGATTGTCCCGGTCATCGGCGCCGACCTGAATATCTACTCTTGCCACGACAAGGCATACAACCTTGCGGAAGGATTGCTGGGTTCAATCACAGACACACGGTTCCGTGATTTCTGGTTCTCCGACAAGAGGCGGTTTTACCGAATTAATCCGAGACGAGACTGCAACCATCATTGTGTTGTTGACAGCAATAATCGTATGGTTCTGGAATATCTGAATGTTGACGAAAACCATCGGGAGTTTTTGTAATCAATGAGTATGCCCCCCCAAAAAGTGCTTGTCTTCGGAAGTACCGGCAAACTTGGATCAGCTCTAACAGCTGCATTCGCAACGGCCTCGTACATGGTCATTCCGCTTAATCGCTCCGAGTGCGATGTCAATGACCATGCTCAGGTGCATTGCAAAGTCAAACAAATACGGCCCGACATTGTTATCAACGCCATAGCCTTCAACGGCATCGACGCCTGCGAAGCAAGTCCGCAACAGGCACTGGCAATCAACACCCTTTTCCCCAAACTGCTGGCCGAACTCTCGCAAATATATTCTTTTTTACTCGTACACATCAGCAGTGACGCGGTCTTCAGCGGCACACAGGGGGGGTATTTCAAGGAAACGAGTATCGCAGCCCCCATCAATTTGTACGGCTTTACCAAGTTTGGCGGGGATTGTTTCGTGAGCGCCATTGCCAAACGCCATTACATTACCCGGATTTCGGTGCAGTTCGGGCCTACCCCCGGAAAGGCCCAGTTTATCGAGAAAATGCTGGAACGGATCCGGCATGGCGCAGATCATCTGCAAGTATCCGACGATATTATTGCTTCTCCCAGCTACAGCAGGGATGTCGCTGAACGCATCAGGACCCTTGTTGATGAACGGAGTCCCTTTGGGTTGTACCACATTGCAAATGAGGGGAAGGCTTCACTTTATGAACTGGTGAAGGAACTTGTTCGAATCATGGAGTGGGGTGTTGTGGTAGTACCGGTTCCCCACAGTACATTCCCATCACAGGGTATCAAAAACACCTATACCCCCATCCGGTCGGAAAGAATTGCGCCTTTGCGCCCCTGGCGTGATGCATTGATGGCATATTGCCGGGAAGCACTGATAGACAAAGGAAGGATAGATGGCTGATACAACATATCGCATGGATGGACATAAGCTATACTGGCATCTCGATCGGGTCAACGACTGGATGAACGGCAAAAGGATAGCGCCGTTGCATATCGATGTCGGTTTGAGCAAGGGATGCAACATCAGATGCCATTACTGTTTCGGGGTTGTTCAGGGAAACCGCTACCAGGAAGGCAAAGAGATCTTTTTTGCGCGTGAACCGCTGTTGAATTATGTCCGGGAGGCAGGCGAAGTCGGTGTCAGATCCATGGCAATCATAGGCGAAGCCGAACCGCTTCTCAATCCCCACGCATATGAGGCAATCATTGCCGGCAAGAAATCGGGGGTCGATATGGCGCTCGGCACCAACGGCATCCTGTTCGACACCGGAAATAGCGGGCAGAAGGCGCTGGAGCATCTTACCTGGTTGCGCTTCAATATCAGCGCAGCCTCGCAACAATCGTATCAGCGCCTTCACAACAGTCCCGACTTCGCTACCCTTTTGGAAAAAATAAGGTTCTGCCTTGACACCAAGCGCAAAAACAATCTGCCGGTAACCATCGGATTCCAGATGGTCTTAACGCCACAGGATATAGACGAGGTGTTACCATTGACCCGTCTTGCCAAAGAACTGGGAGTGGATTATCTGGAAATCAAACATTGCGGAGACACGGTAAAAAATGACCTGGGCATTTTCAATAAACTCGGCATGTATGATCAGTTCAGGGAAATCCTGCTGCGGGCAGAACAGGAATCGACCGATACGTTCAGGGTTATTGTAAAATGGGGCAACATCACTCGCAAAGGGAAACGCGCCTATAACTGCTGTCTCGGCGCCCCCTTCCTGCTCTATTCCAGCGGTGACGGCAAGCTGTATCCCTGCGGCATGTTCTTTTCCTACCGTGAGCCTGAGTTCTGTCTCGGAGACCTGAACCGGCAATCATTCAAGTCAATCGTTGAAAGCGATGCGTACTGGAATACCATGAAGAAAATCCAGACTGACATCAGGGTGCATGAAGAATGCTACGCCAGCTGCAAAACCAATGCGATCAATGAGTTCTTGTACACCCTGATCAATCCTCCGCAACATATCAACTTCATCTAGGAGTATGCATAATGGAAGACAAATATATCAGCGAGCATATTGAGTACAGGGATGAAGAACGCATCCGCCTGGGAATGATGTCAAGCCATCGCTGGAGGATGGACCCCAAGGTGCTGCTGTTCTCAATGGCCCGATATAAATTCATCGCAAAGATGCTGACAGGAAAAAATGAGGTGCTCGAAGTCGGTTGCGGAGACGGCTGGGGGGCCAACATTGTCGTGCGAGAAGTTGGCTCAATCTTATGCGTAGATATGGACCCGGTCCTGGTCAAAGAATGCGAAGAGTTGAAAACCGACGACCGGATATCCTTTGCCCGGCATGATCTGCGCAAAGCACCCGTTAAACCTGCGCGCGATGCGGTATATCTGCTTGATGTGCTGGAACATCTGGAAAAAGAGGATGAAGATATTTTTTTGAGAAACATCGCGGCATCAATAACAGCAGACGGTATCTGCATTGTGGGCATCCCCAGCCTGGAAAGTCAGGAATACGCCTCCAAGCCGAGTCGCGCCACCCATGTTAACTGCAAAAGCGGCAATGACCTGAAACAGACCCTTGAGAAATATTTCAGGAATGTCTTCCTGTTCAGCATGAACGATGAAGTTGTGCATACCGGCTTTACCAAGATGGCCCACTACCTGCTGTGTCTCTGCGTCGGAGTGCGCTAGGCCGATGCACTGCGTCGCCCTGATCGTTCTGTATGATGACCGGCAGGACGTTTTGCTTCAGCACCGGACTGATGATGCTCACCTTTTCCCCGGCCACTGGGCTTTTTTCGGCGGAAGCTGTGAATCCGATGAAACACCGCTCGAAGCGGTTATCCGGGAAACGGAGGAGGAACTCTGCTACCGCCTGACTTCTCCCCGACTTGTCATGGAACAGCCGTTTTCAGTAAATGGTCTTGAATGCTTGATGTACCTGTATGTTGAGCAGCACCACGGCGATAAGAGCATGTTGCGATTGTGCGAGGGACAGGGGTGGGGATGGTTTGGAGCTGGCGAAACCGAAAAACTCCTGATGACGGAGCATGATCGTTCCGCACTGCGTGTCGCACGAAACTTTATATCCGGACAAACACAATGAACATCCACCCCCTATCAATGGATCAGCAGCAGTCTTTACGCGGCCAGCCCAAGCGGCTTCTGCTCGCCTATCCCAATATGCGCTGGCATAAAGAGGACAGCGTAACGCTCTGGAATCTTGATCCAACAGCACTCTGCCTGTTGGCTGCAACGGTCAGAGACCTGGTGGAGATCAAGATCCTTGACGCCCAGTTTCACAACCTGGACAGGGACACGTTCAAGCGACAGATTGCCGACTATCAACCGGATTACGTCGGCCTGTCACTGCTGACCAGTGAGTATGAAGAAGCTTTGTACGGAGCTGCCCGGCTCGTTAAGGAAGTCAATCCTGATATCACGGTGATTGCCGGTGGCGTCCATGTTACGACCATGCCTGACCATGTCATGGAGACGTGCGAGGCCATCGATTACTGCGTCATTGGCGAGGGGGAACATGTTCTGCGGGAACTGATACGCTATCTTCAGGGAACAGACGCTTTACCGAAGTCAGGCCTTGCCTATCGCAGCGGCAATGTAATCATACAGAAGCAGGCAATAGTTGACAACCTGTCGGAACTTCCCTGGCCAGCCTACGATCTGGTCGATTTTTCCGCCTACATTCAAAAACCGCAACGGGGCTTCACCTCCAATCAACCGCCTGCATACCCCTATGTGCGGATGGTAACAACCCGTGGCTGCCCCTTCGGATGCACTTTCTGCCAGGTTGAAACCATAGCGGGGCGTCGGGTGAGAACCCGTGACCCGGTGGACGTCGTCAATGAGCTGGAATTCCTGAAAGAACGTTACGGCATCCGCTCCATCGTATTTGATGAAGACAACATCCTGTTGGGAGAGAACGACTATGCACGTCGGCTTTTCCGCGAAATGAGCGACCGAAAGCTGAACCTTCCCTGGATCGCGTCGGCGTTTGCGCTCTTTCTGATAACCGATGACCTGCTTGCCCTGATGAAAGAATCGGGATGCGTCGGTATCAACGTCGCCATCGAATCGGGCAATGAGCGTGTCTTGAAGGAAATTATCCACAAACCGATAAAAAATCTTCAAGCCATACCGGACATAATCGCCAGGGTTCAGGCGCAGGGAATTTACTGCATCGCCAATTTCATAGTCGGATTTCCCGGCGAAACCTGGAATGAAATTCGTGAGACAATTGCCTTTGCGGAACAATGTGGCGCGGATTATGTCAAGATTTACGCGGCAGTGCCACTGTACAGGACCAAGCTCTATTATCTGGCAAAGGAAAAGGGATTGCTGCTCTGCAACGATGAAATCCCCAAGGTTGATTGGCGCTACGGCCAGATTACTTCCGATGAGTGGACGGCAAAGGATATCAGCATCCTCAGGGTTTACGAGTGGGATCGAATCAACTTTGCGCCCCATAAGATAAAACGTTTGATTGAAATCACCGGAGCGACCGAAGAAGAGTTAAACGCTGTGCGGAAGAACACAAGGGATAACCTAACTTGGTGATTTAACGGCACATCACACTTCAACAAGGTAATGTAATGACCACACAGAATAGAGATTTCCTTACCCCGGCTCATCCACTTTCTTCGCTAAACTTCATGTTTACGGAAAAATGCAACCTTCGGTGTGTATATTGTCCCAAATACTCAGCAACAGATACAAGTGGCCATATTTCGCAGACACTCCTTGAATATATAATTGAATACATAAAGAGCAATCATATCAAATCGGCAGGTGTTGGCTTCTATGGGGAGACCTTTTGTTTTCCAGGATGGGAGCGATATGCCGGAGAACTGGTCAATGCTGGTGTGGACATGTCAATATGCTCAAACTGGAATCACAAGCTGTCTGACAACCAAATAGGGGTGTTGAGCAGATTCAAGCTTATCCAGTTCAGCATCGACACTACAAATCCTGACTTACTACGCACAATTCGCCCCCCAGCAGACCTTAAAACCATATTATTCAACATGCATCTAATACGCAGCAGGACTATTCTTGATCGTGTACAGCACCCGATTTTCATGTGGTGCAGCGTATTAAGTCACAAGATAATACCCTACTTATCGGACTTTGTTGCCATGGCAATTTCCAATGGCGTGAAGCATATAAATTTCAACGAACTGGAGTATTACGAAGATTCCAGCCATGAACTCAAAAGTGTTTTTGACCTTGAAAACATGGAATTTGTTGTCGCTGCAGACGAGATTCTCAAAATGGATTTGCTGGCCAAAAGTTATGGCATTGAAATCACCTATGCGTTCAACTCATTCCTGGATGTTATCAGGACAAGGAAGCAGCAAATATTATCCGGCAGCAATGACAGCATGTCCAACACTGTCTGCAGACTACCGTTACAAGGGATTCAAGGCATTTCAAGCCACTTGACATTACCCTCAACATCTTTACCACCTCATGGCAATAATACGCATACCAGATTATGTTTGCAGCCTTGGACTACGGCTTACATCCTTGCCAATGGCACGGTCTGCAGCTGTTGCGTAAGGGGTGAGAGCATGGGGAGAATATCCGCTGATACAAATCTTGATGATATTTTGAACAACAATAAATATAGAGAGCTCAGATGGCGTCTGTTAACGGGGAATATTGTCGATAACGCCTGCCTGGCCTGTCCTGTCACGCCAATCGTTGAAAAATCAATCCTGCATGAGTCTTTGCTGCAATCCCTTATTCGCACATGACTCCGAAAGAGGCCACCAATAATGAAGTTCCATTTCATTACCATTGTCTGGGGACACGAGTTCGTAGACTTTTTTCTGTGGGTTACCCTTCAAAACCAACTCTCAGCAGGCAATTTGCCGGCATTTGCAGGCACCGATGCCACCTATAAAATTTACACCGATGAGCAGGATGCGAAAACGATACGAGCCTCAGAAAGCTTCCACCGCCTCAGCAGACTTTTGAAAACGGATATAATAACCATTGATCACCTGCAGCATTCAAACAAGTATGTCCGCATGACTTTTTGCCATAAATGGGCGCTGCACGATGCCTATCAGGCTAACGCGAAAATTGTGCTGCTTCCATCTGATGTCATTTATTCAAAGAATTCATTTGCCCATCTCCTGAGTGTCGCACTGCTCGACAAACCAGTAATCATGATGGCCGCGCCTCGAATTCTCAGAGAAAGCTTTATTCCTGAACTCGCGAACCTGTTTTTTTCTCAATCGGACAGAACCATCGCCGCCAATTCTCGTGAGCTACTGAGATTAGCAATGCACCATCTGCATCCCGTAGCAACCTCTTTCTTTCATAACACTGAGAATGCTTCAACGTGGCCGTCACAACTGTTTTTCGAGGTGCCCCACAATGGTTTCATAGCTCATTGCTTCCACTTGCATCCCCTACTGATTACACCACGACAGGATGGCAACGACTTTAATATCACCATTGACGCAGACTATCTGTTGAAGTCCTACCCAGATGCAAATCAAATCCATATTATTGATGATTCTGACGATTTCCTTGCCGTTGAGCCCTGTCCTTCAGAATATGGTCCGACTCTATCCAATGCTCCGTATAACCTGTTTTCCATTTGTCAATGGGCATCTAGCCATGCTGATGCACACCATCTCAATTTTGTAAGACACCCCATAAGGTATCATTATACCGACATAGATTCCAAGTGGCGTACGACGGAGAAACTGGCAATGTTGTTTGTTGATACTATCCTAAAATATACTACCGGTAAACAATACTGATAACGCCATGCCGATTTTTATCAACTCACTCGATGACATAGTTGAAAATTCAGCCATTTATCTCTATGGAATTGGAGAGGGTTGTTATTCGTTTATAGACTTGTTAACGTGCAACAGACCAGATATCAATATCATCGCACTCATTGATGACAACAAAACATCTTCATTTACTACATTTCCTGTTATAAGACCAGAAGACATAACTGATGGTAATCACTGTACCGTTTTCATAACATCTGCTTACTGGGTTGATATTTATAAAAAACTCGATTCTATCCATATCAGAAATTACGCTGTAATCAATCCGTCTCTTTTATACCCTCATATGATCATGACTGAACCCGAATCTGACTCGTGGTCAAATCATTTTGAAGCCGTGTGCAAGCTGCTCACGACCAATGAACAACAACGCCTCTACAGACTAATCAAGAACAGCAGATCTATTTTTCCGGATATGCAGGAAGAACTGCATGCCTATTACAAGAGCCATCAAGACCACGAAAAAGAATACCTTGAATTCATCAACCCTATCAGTTTTTCAACGATTATTGAGGGGGGGGTCTTTGACGGATATAACACCCTTGAATTCCTAAAATTCCTGAAGCCCCCTGGTTGCATCTATGGTTTCGAACCCAACATGGACACAACAACTAACCGTAGATTATCAGCAGAATTATTCAACAGCACAAAATTCAAGCTGTACCCATATGCCCTGTGGAATCAACGGACCATGTTGAAATTCTACAAAAACAGTCAGAACCTGCCTGGCGCAAGAATAGTACTTGAAAGTTCTAGTCTCAAAGAAGTGACGGAAGTGCCGGCAATTTCCATCGATGAGTTTGTTTACGAGAATAGGATTCCCAAAATAGACTATATCAAGCTTGATGTTGAAGGAGCCGAACTGGACGTGCTACAAGGTGCGATCAATGTGATGCAACGGGATCGCCCACAACTGGCAATATGCATCTACCACAGGAAAGAACATCTGTTCCAGATACCACTCTTTCTTGACTCTGTACTACATAATTACTGTTATTTTGTCGGGCATTATTCACCAACTCTCTGGGATACCGTCTGGTATGCTATACCTGAAGAATTGTCGTAATATTTAGAAACATATTCGCTGGCAGCAAGCTGTTGCCGGACTTTTGGCCGGTCTTTCATCACAGTATTTTTCACAATCATCGGATATAAAACACTTGAGCGGCAGGGTCAAGCCAGCCATATCAATGTCATTTCAACAACCAAAGAATTCAAACACAATATCTTATGAACAATACATCAGTTTTTTCTGACAAGCTCAATAAGATTGGGCGCCTATTATTTCACAAAGGCAGTTATTTGGATGCAGGGGAATTTTTTCGACAGGCCACGCTGGAAAATCCGAACGACGCGTCATCCTACGCTTTTTTGGGGACAATCCATTGGCAGCAGGGACGAATAAAGGAAGCCGTTGCATACTTTGAAAGTGCTATCAAGCTAGCTGCAGACGACAAAGAAATAAATCAGATGGTTGCTGATTTTTTGGCGGCGAACAAAAATGATGGAGATGTATCAAGATTACAGTATGTACACGTAAGGACCATACAAAAACCGCCCCAAGCAATGCAAACAAAAAAATTGCTGGCAGTTTATGATTTATCTGTTCAACCTTATAGTATTGGTGATCTGCTAGCTTTTCAGGCAGGAACGCTCGTAAAATGTTCTCAATACGGGTTGGATAAAGTGGATTTCTGTTTTATCAGCGATCCAAACCGTATACCTCTTGAACCTATTTTTTCAAAAATGATGTGTGAAAACAACCATCTATACAATCTTTTTACCATAATTCCAATATTACAACTAAACTCATCAATTAGTTCGATATATATTTTAGATTCATATCAGGATCTACATTATCTCTTACATGAAAAACAGATGCAATACGAGGTCTGGCCGTCATTGCCTCAAATAGAGGCAAATATTTATATCTATTATGAAATAATACAACTACTAGACCAGTACTTTTGTAATTATAACTGTTTACCACGCCTTGCCCTTCCAGGCGCTCTCATTGAATGGTATTCCAGATTTATTACGAGTAACATTGCCCCCATGATTCCTATAACAGTCAATCTTCGCAACAACCCCAATTTCCATGTCGAAAGAAATTCGAATATTTCGGCGTGGATTGAATTGTTTAAATATTGTAGTAACCGTTATCCCGTCAAATTTATCGTTGTCTGCAGCCTTTCTGAAGTTGTTCATGAACTTCGCAGTTGTACAAATGTTGTAATTGCAAAAGATTCATACACTTCATTAGAAAACGACTTGGCCTTGATCATGTTGTCAGCTTTTCACCTTGGTGCAGCATCTGGCCCCTCAACAATCCCGATACTTTCCGACAAACCGTACTGCATTCTGAATTGTGGTAATATTATTAATTCATTGTCTCTTTACGGCAAATCACTGATTCGGATCTCAGAGCAAGTTGCCAAATTTTCCTTTGCCAATGAACTTCAACGCATCATTCTTGTACCTGAGAGCTTAAACATTTTGATATATGAATTTGAAAAAATCTGGCGTTCTCGGGATTGGATCGACTGGTCGCCAACGTCAGTTTCACCCGGCGAGTCTCAAAACAGCCTGATCTGGTTAAAGTAAAAACAAGAAACCACCAGATTTAACAGCAACTCCGCACAGGGAACTACTGCAATGACCGCAAATGAAATTGCACAAAACCTCGCCGAAATGCTCCGGCAACTAAACCCCAGGGAAATGGAAAAGTTCTTTTCCTGTCTGGCACCCCTCATTGCCTATATGGCAAAGACCGGGAGTGGCACCGACGCCTGCCTGGAGCAGGACTGCTTGCCTTTGCAGGTCCATTACTACTCGCCAATACCGGACATCAGCGACCTCAAAAAACGGGGAATCTACGAACGCATAAGCAATCTCGGCGGCATTGACTGGGACCTGAATCGACAAAGCGAAATGCTTCTCTATTTGGGGCGTCGGTTTGGCAAGGAATGCAACTGGCCGGCCCATCCGACCGCCAACCCGGATGAATTCTACACCGAGAACAACAGTTTTTCCTTCGGTTGCGCTGCGGCCCTGCATTGCCTGCTGCGCTTATCCCAACCAAAACACGTTATTGAAATCGGGTCCGGGTTTTCGTCCAGGATCATTAATGCCGCTGTTCTGCAAAACAAACAGGAGCGGGGCACCCCCTGTGAATACACCATTGTCGACCCTTATCCGGATGAAGCGCGCCTAGAAAAACTTGCGGGCATAAGCAATGTCCGCAAGCAGCGCGTTGAGACACTGCCCCTATCCTTTTTCAACTCCTTGAAAGACGGGGATATACTTTTTGTTGATTCGGGTCATGCGGTTAAAACCGGTGGTGATGTCAACTTTCTTATTCTTGATGTGCTGCCCAGGCTAGCCCCCGGCGTTATTATCCATTTTCATGACATCCCGATGCCGTATGAATATACCGAAGTGTATCACACCAAACCTTCATTCAGGGTCTTCTGGACCGAATCATATCTGTTGCAGGCTTTTTTGGTCTTCAATTATGAGTTCGATATCCTCTTTTCGATGGCAGCGATCACAGCCCAAAGACCTGAAGTTCTGAGAACCGCTTTCCCTATGTTTGAGCCATTACGCCATATTCTCGGCAGCAGCAGCATCTGGTTGCGTAGAAAGAAGTAATCAACATGGCTATTTCACCACCAGTTTTCTCCGTAATCGTTCCCACCTACAACCAGGCCAATTTTCTCCCGGCAGCGCTGGACAGCCTCCTTGCCCAGACCTATTCCAACTGGGAAGCGGTAATCGTCAATGACGGTTCAAGCGATGACACTCCCCGGGTCATGGAAGACTATGCCGCCCGGGATTCGCGTTTCATACTCGTTCACAAGCCGAACGGTGGCGTTGCCAGCGCCCTGAACGCGGGGCTTCGGCACGCACGTGGCGAGTGGATCTGCTGGCTTTCTTCCGATGATCTGTTTGAGCCGGACAAGCTCGCCATCCATCGCCAGGCCATCCTGGAAAATCCCCGCATCCGTTTTTTCTACAGCCATTTCTACTACCTGAATGACGCAACCGGAGAAAAAACGGCATCCGGCCTCTGGCAACCGATTCCCGAACCGGCCTTCCAGGTTTCCCGTTTCTTTGTGTCACCCTATATCCATGGCAACAGTATTGCCGTACACCGCACGGCATTCGACAAGGTCGGCCACTTTGATGAGCAGAACCGGTGTGGCCAGGATTTCGACATGTGGTTGCGGATCAGCGCCCAATTCGAGTCAAGATTTGTTGACAGTCGAACATGCGTCACCCGTTTTCACGAGGGACAGTCGGGCAACGTTTTCCCCGAAGCGGGTTTCTTCGACTCGTCGCGGGCCTGCGCCCTGTTTCTGAATGCCAACGACTTTTCTGGAATCTTCCCTCTTCTTGATCTGACAAGCATTGACAATGCGCTCCTGGCTGTCCAGGAAATCCTGACTATCGCCTTCGACGGCGATGCACTCATCTACAAATGCTCCCCCACCCCGGCGTTACTGGAACGCCTCAGGGAATGGCTCGTCAAGCCGGAAAACCTACCTGTCCGGAACGCCATTACCCCATGGCTTCACCGCACGTACGACAGCATTACAACCTCGAATCTGCCTGATTCCATCAAACAGGCAACGGCAAACCTGCTGAGAAATGACCGTTTCACCTATTCTTCCCACGATTTCATGGCGGAAACCGCCCTGTACGCCGAATGGCTGAGAAAGGCAGGAAAAAGGGGCGAAGCCGAAAAACTGGAACGCTACCTCGCCGAAACAACAAAACAGAAAAAAGACGGAAAACTGCGGATCACCGTCATCACGCCAGGCACCGACCTGTCAGGAGGCGTCAAGGTAATTTTCGAGTACTGTAATCGTCTTGCCAAGCGGGGCCATACCATAAATCTGGCAACCATGTGTGGTGACTATCCAGGTTGGTTCAGGCTTGAGCCGACAGTAAATTTTATCAAGAGTGATTATGATCCGCAGCGCCTCATCAATGATCTGCCGGAAGCGGATGTGGTGATTGCCACGCTCTGGCTGACCGCGTACGCAGTGAACAACCTGCCGCCAGACAAGGGAGCCAAATACTATCTGGTGCAGAGTTATGAGTCGGAAACCCTGACAACGCCGGAATACGCCGATCCCACATACAAGCTTCCCCTCAGGAAGCTGGCGGTTTCCTCATGGCTGGCGCAACTCATGAGAGACCGCTTTGACGAAGAAGCGGTATTGATCAGGAACGCCTATGATTCGGAGATCTTTTATCCTGAATCTCTAATACGTCGAGATTACCCGGGCGATCAGATCCGCGTCGGCATGCTGTACTATCCGGAAGAGCGCAAGGGGGGGGCTGACGGGATAACGGCTTTTATGCTGGCCCGCGAAAAGCATCCCGACATGAAACTCATCCTCTTTGGCCACCGCCCCACCATCCCAGTAACGTTTGACGAAATACACGAGAATATTTCCGGTGACGATGTCCGGCGATACTACAACTCGCTGGACCTGTTCATGTCCACCAGTTGGCAGGAGGGGTTCGGACTGCCTGGCCTTGAGGCCATGGCATGCGGCATACCACTTGTTACGACCGACTCCGGTGGAGTCCGGGATTACGCCATAAATGGCGAAACCGCGCTAGTTACGCCTCCCCGCAACCCGGAAGCCATAGCGGACGCGCTCATTCGTCTGATCGACAACGGGAATCTGCGCGAACGCCTCCGTCAAAACGGACTGGCAAAAGCGGCCGAGTTTTCCTGGGACGCGTCGGTGACGGCCCTTGAAACAGTGCTGCTGGAAGAGCGAACGAAACCCGACTCATGCGGAATGCCGTTCGACGCTGACACAAACGTGCTCCGTGGTCGCCCTTCACCTTCGAAACCGATTAAAATCGCCGTTTTTTCCCTTGACGCAAAAGACCACGCCTGCGGCCATTATCGCATCCAGGCTCCTTTCAGGGTACTTACCTGTGACGTGGAACTGTCCTGGGGAATCGAGTTCAGGGACAACACCTACCATGCCGTTCCCGGTGCGGCGGAAGCGGCTGACATCATCGTCGTGCAGCGTTTCTTCCCGCGACCGGAGACGGCGGAGGCCCTTGAGTATCTGTACTCTCTAGACAAACCTTTAATCTTTGAAATCGATGATCTGATCATCCGGCTGCCCGAGACTAATCCTCACCGCAACTGGGGGGACCAGAGCGCGCCCCATATCCTGGAGCTTGTCCGTAAGTGTTCGGCAATAACCGTATCAACCGAGGAGTTGAAGAAATATTTTTCCCAGTACAACGCCACCGTCCACGTACTCCCCAACCTGCTTGACGAAGATCTCTGGCACAGGACCGTCCCTCCATCCGCGGGGCCGGTTGTCATAGGATACGCCGGCACCGCGACCCACGGCACCGATCTGGCCCTGCTGGAGGATGTTCTTGGCCGGATTGCGTCACAGTACGAAAGCAGGGTCGCTTTTACGTTCATGGGGTGCGCGACCGAGAAGATTTCCCGGCTGCCCGGTTTCTCCTATATTCCCTTCGAAACGACCTTTGCGGCCTATGCCGGAAAACTGCAGGAAACACCCGTCGATATCATGCTGGTCCCCTTGGAGGACAACGAATTCAACCGCTGCAAGAGCAACGTCAAGTGGCTTGAATATTCGGCGTGCGGCATTGCCGGGATATACGCCGACCTGCCTCCGTACAATAGCTGCATAACGCAGGGAGAAACCGGGATCCTGGTCGGAAACACGCCCCAGCAATGGTTCAGCGCCATTGACCTTCTGGTCAGGAATCCGGAACTGCGCCGCTCCATCGCCCGAAAAGCCCGCCAGAAGGTGATGTCGGACTGCACGCTCAAATCCGGGGCGCAGCGCTGGCTTGAGGTTTACCGGGACATTGCGGCAAAGGCTGGCGACAAACGGGACACCGCCCCAGCCGCGAAGCGTTCCGCCAGAGTGTCCATCATCATCCCGGCCTTCAACCAGCTCCCCTTTACCAGGCAGTGCCTTGATGGGCTCTTCGCCACGCTGCCCGACACCACTCCCTGTGAAATCATCGTGGTGGACAACGGCTCCACCGACGGAACCCCGGAGTATCTGCGCAACATGGCCGACCGGGTGACAACGGTTAGCAACCGTGAGAACCTGGGATTCGCCAGGGCATGCAACCAGGGTGCCCGGACCGCATCCGGCGACATACTGCTGTTTCTCAACAACGATACCATACCCAGGCCGGCGTGGCTCGAGGCGCTGCTTTCCCCCATCGACGGCAACGAGGCCGACATCTGCGGCGCACGCCTGCTCTACCCGGATGGCCGCTGCCAGCACGCCGGCATCGCCTTTGACGAACGGGGCCTGGGCTATCATATCTTCTGTGGTTTCCCCGGCGATGCGGCGCCGGTGGTTGAGCGCCGCCGGATGCAGGCCGTAACCGGAGCCTGCATGGCCATACGAAAGAGCCTGTTTCATGAGCTGGGAGGATTCGACGAAGGGTTCCTCAACGGCTTCGAGGACGTGGATCTCTGCCTGCGGGCAGGAGAAGGGGGCCGACGCATTCTGTTTGTTCCCGAAAGCGTTCTGGTACACCACACCGAACGGAGCAGCGGACGCAAAGACCATGAGATTGAAAACCTGCAGCGATTCTTCTCGCGCTGGCTGGACAGGATACGCCAGGACGACACCCCCCTCTACGCCCGTTTCGGCCTGGAAAGCCGCAGGGAACCGGATGGAAGCCTGAAGGTATACCCGGTCGACGGGAATGTGCCTCCGGTTTCCATCATCATTCCGTTATACAGCAGAGTCGAACTGACGCGGGCCTGTCTGCTAGCCCTGGAACGCTCTACTGACAGAGGCTGTTATGAACTGGTTCTGGTCGATAACGGTTCCAGTGATGGCACCAGCAATCTGCTGCGGGAATGGGAGTCAAAGGCGGTCATCATCCGCAACCCCGAGAACCGAGGCTTCGCTGCCGCCTGCAACCAGGGGGCTCGGGCTGCCCGGGGGAAATACCTGCTGTTCCTGAACAATGATACCGAGGTAACCGACGGCTGGCTCAAATCGCTGACAGCCATCCTGGACGATGATCCAACGGTAGCTGCCGTGGGCGCCAAACTCCTGTTTCCCGACGGCACAGTCCAGCACGCCGGTATCATGATAGTCGATGACAGAGCAAAAGGAGATCCGCTGGTGGGGAGAAATCATCTTTCCAGTGTTCCCGGTGATCACCCTTATGCCAACAAACTGATGCGCATGCAGGCGGTAACGGCGGCCTGTGTCCTGATACGGCGAACGGCATTCGAAGCGGTGGGAGGATTTGACGAGGGGTACTGGAATGGGTATGAGGATCTTGACCTCTGCTTCAGGTTCGGCGAACAGGAATGGAAAATCGTCTATCAACCGGCCAGCGTGATAATACATCACGAATCCAAATCGGGACCCGAACGTTATCTGCGCGCCAAAGACAATATAAGGCGACTGCACGAGCGATGGCTTGGCAGGATAAGGCCCGACATGATCATCATGCCGGATACGCGGGTAATCGAGGGCGCCGCTATGCTGGAAGGCCCAACCGGGACCTATGAGCCTCACACTGGTTCGCGGAGCCCCTTTCACCGAGCGTATCAGAACGCTCCAGCGGGTAAAACGGAATGAACTCCACCCAAACCTTTCGCCCACTCGTTTCCGCGATCGTATCCGTCTACAGGGCAGAACGCTTCATTCGGGGCTGCCTGGAGGACCTCGTCGGTCAGACGCTCTTTCAAAAGGGTCAGCTGGAAATCATCGTTATCAACAGCGGCTCTCACGAAAATGAAGGAACCATAACGGAGGAATACACTGCCCGCTACCCTTCCCGGGTCAGGTACATCCGCACGGAAGAACGGGAGACCATCTATCGGGCCTGGAACCGTGGCATAGAAGCGGCAGGCGGCACATATGTAACAAATGCCAATGCCGATGACCGTCATCGCCCCGATGGACTGGAGGTCATGACGACTTGTCTGGACCGGAACCCCGAAATTGCTCTGGTCTATGCCGATTGTGATGTGACGACCGTCGAGAATGGGCGGTTTGGCGAGACGCCAATCGTTGCCCGTTTCAAATGGCCGGACTTTGACCCGGTACAGCTCTTCCGGATCTGCTATATCGGCCCCCAACCCATGTGGCGACGCTCTCTCCACAGGCGGCACGGTCTGTTCGATCCGACCTGCCGTTCCGCCGGAGACTACGAATTCTGGCTGCGCCTGGCAGCCGCGGGTGAGCGTTTTCTCCATATTCCCGAGACCCTGGGTCTGTACCTCCAGTCTCCCGGTGGGGTAGAGCATGCCAACCAGAGACTCTCCTGGGAAGAGTCAAGCCGGGCACGAACGAAGCACTGGCCGATGTCGTGGGGGACGCTCCCTTCACCATCGGGAAATTACCTGTTCCCGGTAAGCGCCAGCAGGCAGAATGGTTCATCACCCCTGGTCTCGGTCATCATCCCCACCCGCAACCGCCCGGAATTCCTGGCCCGCGCCATTCAAAGCGTCCTGAACCAGACCTACAAAAATATTGAAATCATCGTAATCAACGACGGTGGCATCGATGTCGGAGAACTTACCGCCCATTTCAACAGCCGGAGAAACATCCGTTATATCAATCTGCCCACAGGAATTGAACGTTCGGCCGCCCGCAATCTCGGCATCAGGGCGGCACATGGAATCTACATTGCCTACCTGGATGACGACGACCGATATCTTCCGGAGCACGTTGCAACACTGGTGAGGCATGCACAGGAAACGGGATGCCGCGTTGTCTACTCCGATGCCTACCGGGTCGAGCTTGACCCGTCAACAGGCCTCCCGGATGAAACCAGACGCGACATTCCCTATTCACTCGACTTTGATCCGGTCCGACTCCATGTGGAAAACTACATTCCGATCCTCTGCCTCATGCATGAGCGATCCTGCCTGGATGAGACCGGCATGTTCGACGAACAGCTGTCGCGACTGGAAGACTGGGACCTGTGGCTCAGGCTATCCCGGGTAGCGCGGTTTCACCACATACCCCAGGCGACCTGTGAATTTACCTGGCACCACGGAGGAAGCTCTCAGACTCTGAACAATGCCCCGCTCTTTCTCAATGCCTACAAAACCATCTGCAAAAAGCATCCCGGCGCGGCACGGGAAAATGCATCCATACGGCTCTGGCAGCAGAGCAACATTTTCGTCAAAACATGCCAGACTTTTGAATATCTGAAGCAGCTTCTGGAACCATCGTGCCGGGGCAACCGTGCTCTGCCATCAATTTCTCCCGAAACCATCGGAACATTGCTTACGCATGGAATTGACTCAAAAAGACTCGAATCAACCCTCTGCTGGACCAAATCATTCTTCGAGGATGAAAACCTCATCGAGTCCTGGCTTGACAGGGCGCTCACCGCGGATGAAGAAAACCACCCGGCAAGGATGCGTTTAGTCACTTTACTTATGCGCCAGAAAAGAACCCTGACAGCTTTAGCGCATCTGGAAATACTGCACCTCCACCATCCCACGGACATCCCGATCATCAGCGAACTGGCCAGCTTATATGCGAATTCGATGGGCAACAGGCAAAAAACCGCGGATATACTCAACAAGGGATTATGGCTGTATCCCGGCAATGAAACTCTCCGGGATCAATTGAAAAAGATACTGAACCGGTAAAATGGTTTGATTCGCCGATGGGACTGATATACATTTCTTAGAAACACTTTTCGCACGTTCATTCTAGGAGACCGATATGAGCTATCAGATCATCCCCGCAACACTGTACGAGGCGCAGAACGCCTATAGACGCCTTCAGTATCACATGAACATGGATGATCCGGCCACGACCATTCTGGAAATCAAAACATTCCTTAAGATGTACCCTGATGTTGCCCTTCCCTACAACGATCTCGGGGTCCTCTACAGCAGGGTGGGAGAGAAGCTGCTCGCCCTGGCCTGTTACGAGAAGGCGAACCGGATCCAGCCGGGCAACCCCACCATAGTAAAGAACCTGGCCGAGTTTTATTTCATGGAACTCAACTGGGTTGATGACGCGATCATCATGCTGACCCAACTGCTCAACTCCTATCCCGACGACACCGACCTGCTCCACCTGTTGATCAGCATCAGCAAGCAGGTGGGACGCGAGCAGGAGGCCCGGCTCTTCAGCCAGCATCTGGCACAACTGGAAGGGGAACCCCCTCCCATCACCGATGTTCATGTTTGCGATGCGACGACGGAGACGAATCCAACTGCTTCACTGGTTCCCGAAGAACCTGTTGTTGAGGCAGTCCCGCCTGAGGACAACCTGGAGGACATCCTGGCCAGACTCAGGCAGACACTCGGTCAGGAGCCTGCAACAGCGGTCCAGCCCCCTCCCGCATCACCGGCTGAGCTGTTCCGCTCGGCACAGGAACAGATGGCAACGGGAGATGATGAACAGGCGGTCTCAACACTGGAACGACTCGTCACCCTGGAGCCTGGCAACGCCCTGGCCCACAACGATCTGGGGGTCCTCTACACTCGACTGGGGAATATGGAAAAAGCAGGGGTTCATCAGGCAACCGCGGTCAGTCTCAATCCAGCCAACATAACCTTCCGGAAAAACCTGGCCGGACTCTACTACAGCTGTCTGGGAAGAACCGACGAGGCGATCGGAATCTACACCAAACTGCTTCGGGAGTGCCCCGACGATGTGGAAGTGCTGACCGCCCTTGCCATAATTTCCGCGGCCAACCGGCTTAACGAACAGGCAAGGCTGTTTATGGGCCGCGTGTTGGAACTGGAGCCGTGGAACATCGATGCGAGGGAATTCCTTGCAGGACTTTAACAGAAATTTCGTCTCCATCGTAATACCGGTACACAACCAGGTGGAATACACCATATCCTGTCTCAGGTCACTGAACGCCTCACCGCCGGACATCGGCCATGAAATCATCATCGTCGATGACGGTTCCACCGACGACACCCGGCAGTACCTCTCCCATCTCTCACGCCATGACGAACGCATCCGTGTTCTTCATCACGGTTCGGCAACGGGTTTTGCCAGGTCTTGCAACGCGGGAGCGGCAACTGCCCGCGGCGAGCTGTTGCTGTTCCTCAACAACGACACGGAGATGCAACCGGGCTGGTTTCCCCCCCTGCACTCCCTCATCAATTCCAGTTCAGACATCGGTATTGTCGCTCCCAAGCTGATTTTCCCTGACGGCACAATCCAGCACTGCGGCAAGGTCTGGTCCGACACCGGAACCCCAGGCTCACACCCCCATCATATCTATTACCGTTTTCCGTCCGACCACCCCGCGGTAAACAAGAGCCGACCGTACATGATGGTGACCGGAGCCTGCATCATCATGCGAACGGCGGATTTCCGGGCAGTGGGCGGTTTCGACGAACGCTATGAAAACGGATGGGAGGACGACGACCTCTGCTATGCCATCAGTTCGGCCGGCAAACGGATCCATTACTGCCCGGAAAGCGTCGTCATCCATCACCAGAACAAAACGCTCAATGAACGGATGGATGAACTGAAACGCCGGCTTCCGACACCTGAGCGCCTGAACGAACTGGATGCTCTCGTTGAGAGAGGGACGGCATCTCCCGAACAGATCCAACTTGCCCGGCAGGTTCAGGCGACCTTTCACGACATGGAGACCGAACTGCTCCGTCTGCGGGACAAGTTCCACCGCAACCGCGGCGTTTTTTTCGAAAAATGGGGTTCCGTCATCAAACGCGACGCCCATATCTACTGCAGGGAGGACGGGGTGCCACTGGAAAGCGCCCTCACGGATGCCGCGGCAGGCGATTCACCTCCACCTCAGGAGAGCGACGGATGCCGGAGCGATATTCGGTCCGGTGGAGATGAAATGCCCCTGGTATCCATCATCATCCTTACCCGCAACCGGCTGGACGTAACCGGGGCGTGCATTGCGAGCATCCGGCGCCATACTCCCGAATCCCACGAGATCATCTTCGTGGATAACGGATCGACGGACGGCACCGTACCATGGTTGCGTGACCTCAGCCTGGCGCAACCGCTATATCGCCTGATCGAAAACAGAGAAAATGCCGGCTTTTCTGCCGGGTGCAACCAGGGCATGCGCGCCGCGCGAGGCGAATTCATCCTGCTTCTGAACAACGATGTCGTAGTAACGCCGGAGTGGCTCTCCGGCATGCTCGAATGCTTCAGGGATGAAAATATCGGGATCGTTGGTCCCATGACCAACAACATCAGCGGCCCCCAGCAATGGCCCTGGTCGAATTACGGTAAAATTGAACGGCTGGATGATTTTTCTCGTGAATTCCGACGCAACAACCGTTTTATCCGCATTCCCTGCCGCCGAGTCGTCGGCTTCTGCATGATGTTCCGGCGAGAACTGCTGGAGAAGATCGGTTTCCTGGACGAGCAGTTCGGCTCGGGCAATTTCGAGGATGACGATTACTGCATCCGCGCGGCTCTGGAAGGGTTTCGGAATCTGATTGCCGCCGACGTGTTCATCCATCACGTCGGGAGCGCTACATTTCAGGGCAACAACATCAACTACTCCGATGCACTCATGCACAACCAGCAGCTCTTCAACCGGAAGTGGAGCAGGCCGGTGACGGAGGAGTCGCTGGGGCGCAGGATAATCCGCCTCAAGACACTTGAAAGCGCCGAGTCACTCAATCAGAGGGGGTTCGCGGATGAGGCGGTAAACCTGCTGCTCAACCAGGGTATCGGGCAGATGCCGCAAGAGCCCCTTTTCTACCGTGCTCTGGCGAAACTCTTCCTGGATGCGGGGATGCCGGGTGAAGCCTTATCGGTGCTGCAGGAGTATCCGGTCGAATTGCCCTCCCCGTTGCTCCTGCTCCAGTTTCAGGCGCTTCTGGCGCAGGGAAAAACGGATGAGGCCATCAGCCTGTTCCAGGAATCACCTGAGGCGACGGACAATGGAATCGACGCCCTCCTCCTGCGGGGATACGTCATGCTGGCAAGAGGCGATCTTCACGGCGCGGCAAAAACGTTTGACCAGGCCCGGATACGTTATCCCTCCACCGCCCGGATTTATGCGGGACTGGCCGAGGTGGCGCATCTTGCCGGCGATGACCGGCTCTGCGCGGAACTGCTGGAACGCTCTTTCCGCCTGGAGCCATCCGACATATCCATTGCAAATCAGTATCAGGCAACCCTCTCAACCGGTGACCAGTTCGCCAGGGCCGAACGCTTCCTGGCCGAGGCACGCCATTTCTGCCCCAACAGCGATACGCTGGCCTGCATCCACATCGACATCCTGCTGCGCCTGGGGCGCCATCAGGATGCGATTGAAGTCATCGAACACGCCCTGGTCTTTTTCAACTGGGGTGAAGGTTTCCTGGACGCGGCGCAATCGGTACGGGAAGGTCTGGGCCCGATTACCATTTCAGCCGGACCGGAGCGCCGGGGAAAATCCGTCTCCCTCTGCATGATTGTGAAGAATGAAGAGAAAAATCTGCCCCGCTGCCTGAAGAGCCTGTTGCCGGTTGTGGATGAGATCGTTATTGCCGATACCGGTTCCACGGACCATACCCGTGAGATCGCCACCATATTCGGAGCCCGCGTCATCTCTGTTCAGTGGGACGGAGACTACTCGACGGCGCGAAACGCCGCGCTCGGCGAGGCGGCTGGCGACTGGATCCTGGTGATGGACGCCGATGAGGTAATCTCGCCGCGGGATTACGGGGGCATCCGTACCCTGGTCGAGACATCTCCGGAAGGGAAGGTTGCATATTGCGTAACAAGCCGGAACTATACAAACCGGGTCGATCTTGAAAAATGGCGGGCCAACCGGGGAGAATATCCCCGGGAAGAGGCGGGAAGGGGGTGGATGCCGAGCGACAAGACGCGCCTTTTTCCCAACCGTCCCGACATTCGCTTCGAAAACCCCATCCATGAGATGGTCGAGCCCGCACTGGACCGGCTGGGTATTCCCTCCATACCCGCCCCATTCGTGGTACATCACTACGGGTATCTGGACGACGAGCGGCAGCAACGCAAACTGCAGCAGTACTACGAGCTCGGGAAACGCAAGATGGACGAGTCCGGCGATTCACCGACGGCAATCGTGGAACTTGCCATCCAGGCCGCCGCGGTGAAGAAGTACGACGAGGCCATGTCCCTCTGGCAACGGGCTCTGGCAATCGATCCGAATTCCTCCCTGGCGTATTTCAATCTCGGGCACGTCTATCTGCAGAAGGGAATGTTCCAGGAGGGGAGCGACGCAGCCCAACGGGCCATGGCACTGAAGGATAATTACCGGGAAGCGCAGGTCAACTACCTGCTCTGCCAGCTTTGCCTGGGGAACATCGAAACATCCCTGAAAACCGTGGAGGAGTATCTGAAGGCAAATCCCGATTACCCGATTCTGCTGCTCATGCGCGGGGTTTTATCGGCTGCTGGAGGAGACTGGGAAAGAGCGACCGCTGAATTCATGCAATTGCGGAATGCTCAGGTGGAGTTTTCAAATTTCATTCATGACGTCACGAAAAAACTGATCCAGGCAGGGCAAAAGAAATATGCCGCCAACCTGGTGGCAATCGCCGGAAAGGCGGGATGCTGCGGCGAGGAGAGCATACTGCTTGTGAGCTAGTTACACGGCGTGGAAAAAGAGGCGCTGAAAGAGACGGAACGATGCAATCACTCCGGCGGCTTTGTTCGCAGGCCTGCGGCGATGCTGAAGTTGATATCGATCACGATATTCAGCTTGTCCGGATCATTGGGAAACGCGAGTACTTCAAAAAGACGTTTATCGACAAAAATGCTCAGATTCAGAATATCCTCCCGAAGCTTCTTGGGAAGCGGGTTGTCCGGCATTGACAACTCCGATTGAAAAAAACTCCACACCTTCTGATTGTAGCGTATGGCCTCATCAAGAAAGGCGTTCCGTTCCGGTGTATTCCATTTTTCCTGGCACTGTCTCAACTTCAGACCCGCCTTGGTCAGAACCGATGCCTCCAATTCCCTAGGGGACATAAACTCCTTGCTCTGCTGTTCGTATGCGGTACGGGGATCAGACATTGCCAGTCAACTCCTCTTCATATTCAATTAACTCCCGCGAAGTCTTGAGCGCCTGATAATACTGGCCCTCCGCAACCTGTTCCCTCAGTTTCAGCACAAGAACACCGATGCTCGGCGCAGCCCCCACAATATCATCGGCAAGCCTGAGAAAAGATTCCATATGGACTTCACGCTGTTCCTGATCAATATATATCAATTGAATGGCAAAGTAAATGCGCCGCGCCGGAGAATCTGCGTCACCTTCCCTCATGATGTCCTTCTGGCGCAGAATGGGGACGGTATTCTCAACGAACAGCTCGGCGCTACGATTACCGTTACGCAACACGGCATTACCGACGATCACCTTCTCATGTGCTTTCAAAACAATTTTCAACGACATGTTCAATACCTCACAACGAGGCCTGGATAGCCGACATTACGCGGGAAATGGCGTTACCCGTCGAAGAAAGTGTGTCAGCGGCGGTTTTTACCGCACGGTCGGTCGAACGATCCGATAATGAAGGCGCGGCGACTTTCCCGTTATTCTGCGGAAACAGATCTACCCACATCCCCTGCACCCTTTCGAACACGGGAGCGGGAGGAGAAGGAACCGTCAGTTCATCGATCTGTTTTCTGATGGAGGCGTAACTCATCAGAATCTTCTTGCGCTCTTCATCCTCCAGGGAATAGGGGGGATAGTTCTTGATTATTTTACCAAGTTCCCCGTTCATCCTGTCAACGATATCAGCGGCACGATTGAGAGCGTTTCCGGTTTCACGGATATTCCTGGCCGTTGCGTTAAGATCTTCCGCCATGCCTTCCAGGCGCTGCATCGCATCGAGAGCCTGGCGCGAGGAAGTCGGGCCGACCGTGACCCGATCACCGCCGATCACGCCGGCTCCGGAATCGCTAGAGGCATCCTTCTGGTTGTCCGACGGCATCGGAGCAGATGGGGTAACACGCGGAGCAATGCCTGCAGTCTGCTGAACGACGCTAATGCTTTCCGTACCCATGATTCACCTCCTGAACACGCATGAATGGGGGAAGAAATACTTCTCCCCCCATCCGGTACCAATAAGCCCGACTTGTTACTAGAACAGCTTGAGGACTGCCTGGGCGGCCTGGGAAGCGAGGCTCAGCGAGGTGGTGCCCAGACTCTGGCGGGTCTGCAGCATCAGCATGTTGGCGCCTTCTTCGTTGGTGTCGGCCAGGGTCAGGTTGTCCGCGCCGGTCTTCAGGGTGTTGACCATGGAGTCGGTGAAGGTCTGGCGGGTCGTGACGATGCTGAGGTTGGCGGACAGTTTGGACGACTGGCTGCGCAGGGTGGAGAGGGCGTTCTCCAACTGCTTGGAGGAACTCTGGATGGCGCTGTTGCCTGTCGCAATCGTACTGTTGTCCCAAGCGGTGCCCGTGGAGAGAGCGCCGCCGATTTCCGTAGCGTTGCCGGTAGCCGAAGTGGTGCCGTACGTACTTGAAACGGTAACCGTCTGCATCGAAAGTCCGACCGCGGTGGCGGTGAAGCCCTCGATCTTCAGGGTGGCGCCGCCAGTCGTTGGCGCGAATTCGACCGTCAGGTCATCATTGGTCAGGAAGTTGGTGCCGCGGTAGCCGGAATCGCTGGCAAGCTTGTTGATCTGCCCCATCAACTCGTTGTAGGTAACGGCGTAGTTGGCGCGGTCCGTTACGCTGGTTGAACCGAGAGCGGCCGCAGCGATACCTTGGGCGGATTCGATCAGGGCGGTGATGGCGGTGATACCGGCATCGGCGGCATTAACGCCCTGTACGGCCTCGGACATACCGTCCTTGCGGTTGGTGAGGTCGCTAGCGCGGTTGGTGGCATTCTGGGCGGCAAAGAAGTTGGTCGGATTGTCGAGGGCCGTGTTGACCTTTTTCCCGGTGGAGAGACGGGTCTGGGTCTGGGACATCAGTTTGTTGGTGTTCTGCAGTGCGAGGAGGTTGTTCCTCATGCCTTCGCTAAGAGAGATTGCGTTTGCCATGGTGTTGCTCCTTTCTGGATTTCTGTGGCATTCTTGCCACTACATTTGTTATTTAGAGTATCGGTTGAATCGGGAAGAGCTTTAATTTTTTTCTACTCCCCTGCACACCAATGAATGAAGAGGCGTATTTCCATGCAGACCAAAGAGAACCAGGCCATCCAGCACCTCCACAGGCTTCTGGATATGGCGCGCTATCACCTTGAAGCCGGGCGGCAAGACGAAACGGAGACACTCTGTCTTCAGGTCCTGTCCCACGAACCGCAAAACAACGAGGCACGCTACATGCTGGCCCATGTCGCGGCTTCCCGCGGCGAGCATGCAACGGCAGCCGACACCATGATGACTCTGTGCGCCGAAACACCACACGAATCGCTGTTTCCAGATCTGTATGAATTTCATTCAAAGGCGAACCGGCTGGAATCGCTGGCGGAATTCTTCCGCAGGATGCTTGCCGCCAATCCCGGTGACCCGGCAGCCTGGTTCCACCTCGGCCGGGCCTGCCTGGCGCTGGGTTGGAAAGAACCGGCGGGGCAGGCGCTTAGGAGGGCGGCGCGCCTCAGGCCCGACGCCGCCGAATTTCACTATCTTTTATCAGTATACCACAGGGAAACGTGCCATATGACGGCCGCCGAACTATCCCTGCGTACCGCGATCCGGCTCGACCCGCAGTCACACCACTACTGCAACCATCTGGCAAACATACTGAAGGCGACCGGCCGCGCCGAAGAGGCGTTCGCCTGGTATCGCCGTGCCCTTGAGCTCTGCCCCGGTGAAGAGGCTTACCTGTCAAACTATCTGATGAACTTTCTCTGTACGACAACTTATTCACCTGAGTTCGTATACCGCGAGCACACCCGCTGGGCCGAGCAGTGCTGCGGCGCCGCCGGAGAGCCCTGGCGTTGTTTCGACAACGATTTGCAACCGGAACGCAGATTGCGCATCGGTTATGTCTCAAGAGACTTCTACAGCCATCCGGTGGCTTTCTTCATTGAACCGCTGCTCACCCTGCACGACCGGCGAGTCGTGGATGTCTACATCTATTCGAACGTTGACCGGGAGGACTCCGTAACGGTACAACTCCGGCAGCGCCCCTGCGCCTGGAGGGATATCAACGGAGTAAACGACCCCAATGTCTGCAGGCTGATCCGGGAGGACCGCATCGATATCCTGGTAGACCTGGGAGGCCATACCCGAAGCAACCGCCTGCCGGTATTCGCCAAAAGGCCGGCTCCGGTACAGGTTACCTGGCTGGGATACGCAAACACCACCGGCCTCCCGACCATTGATTACCGCATCACCGATGCCGTAGCCGATCCTCCGGGTTTGACCGAATCGTACCACTCCGAACGCCTGTTCCGCCTGCCGGGAAGCTTCATCTGCTATCACCCCCCACTCGATCCTCCAGATCTGTCACCGCTTCCCATGCTGGATCGGGGAAAAGCCTCATTCGTTGCCTTCAACAACTTCGCGAAACTGAACGCACACCTGCTTTTGCTGTGGGCAAAAATACTGCACAAGGCGCCCGATTCAACCCTTACGCTCAAGGATCGCGCCCTGGCGCTTGATCCCGACTTCCGGGCCGAAATTCTCGACCGCTTCGCGGAACTGGGAATAACCGCCGAGCGCCTGATCCTCAGGGACAGGACCGATACGGTGCATGCCCACCTGGAGGCATTTGCCGAAGGGGATATCGCCCTGGATTCATTCCCCTACAGCGGCACCACCACCACCTGCGAAGCCCTCTGGATGGGAGTCCCGGTTGTCACGCGCGCCGGAGCGACCCACGCCTCACGGGTGAGCGCCAGCCTGCTGACCAGCGTCGGAGTCCCCGAACTGATCGCGGAGAACGATGAAGATTATGTGGCAATTGCCGTTACCCTGGCGAATGCCCCGGAACGCATGGAGAAATACCGGCGGGAACTGCGCGGCATGATGCTCAGTTCGTCACTCATGGACCTGCAGGGGTTTGCCCTCAGGATGGAGGAGGCCTACCGCCGGATGTGGCGGGAATGGTGTCGTCAGGCCGGAGCATGAGACGCGCGCAGGCCCTTCAGCGCTGAAAACAGCTCTTCAAAAACCGCTTCCCACGCGCCGGGAGACGGCTGGCGGAACAGCCTCACGGTCGGATACCAGGGGGAGTCGGTCCGGCTCAGCATCCAGCGCCAGTCCGGGGAGTAGGGGAGCAGCACCCAGGTCGGCCTGCCGAGCGCCCCCGCCAGATGCGCGACGGCGCTGTCGATGCTGATGATCAGATCCATCTGGCTCATCAATGCCGCGGTCTCGGCAAAGTCGTTCAGCAGCGCGGTGTGATCCGCGAGCTTAAACCCATCCGGAGGTTCTCCAGGCGCATCATTGCCTTCAGCCACCTGCAGCGAATACCAGGACACCCCCGGGATCTCTTTCAGAACGGTAAAACATTCCAGGCTTGCCGAACGTCGCGGGTCAGGTTTCATCCGGCCTTTCCACGCAATGCCGACCTTGAAGCAGGGGTCTTCCCGGAGATGTTCCCGCCACCACCCGCAGCGATCGTTGTCGGGAAACAGATAGGGCACGGATGAGGGCAGGGACTCCAGGGTGACACCCATCAGATGGGGGATGGAGAGCATGGGGACCGCCCAGTCGCATGACGGCAACCGCTGTCCCGGTCTGATGATCTGCTCCACATGTGGCAAGGTTTCAAGCAGTTTGTCGAGTGGGGCGAGATTGTTGAGCAGCAAAATACGCCCCCCCTGCTCCGCCAGCGCTGGCAGGAACCGGCAGAACTGGATGGTATCCCCGAAAGCCTGCTCGGTGACAACGAGCAGGCTTTTCCCTGAAAGGGGGGAACCGTCCCACCGTGGCAACCCCCGCAGGTCAACCCGGACCGGGTTCTTTTTGCCAAAACGCGTCTCGAACTCCCGGAACCCCTCCCGGTAGTCTCCCCTTATCAACAGAACCTGCGCCAGGTTCCAGCGAACTGTCGCATCGTCCGGACGGTATTCCAGCGCCTTTTGGAAGCAGCGTTCAGCCTTCTCCAAATGGTTCCGGGAAAGAAACACCCCTCCCAGATTCAGGTAGGAACGATAATCCCGAGGAGACAGCTCTATCGCCCTCAGGAGCGCCCGTTCGGCCTCGTCGAACCGGTTCAACATCTCGTTCGCGGCGCCAAGGTTTATCAGGGTTTCAAAATCATCCGGCCCGGTCACCAGGATTCTGCGATACCACTCGCACGCCTCACTAACCTTCCCCGAACCATACAGGGCATCGGCAAGGAATCTCGGGAGGTCGCCTTCGTCCGGGGAAAGGGAAAGCGCGGTCAGAAACAGCGAGACCGCTTCTTCAAAGCGCTCCAGCTCATTGAACAGCAGCCCCAGGCAGCGGTAAGCCGCCAAACACTCCGGATCCAACTCAATTGCGCGCTTGAAGCACTGTTCAGCGTGATGGAAATCACCCCCCTGATAACAATTCAACCCCAGCAGCACAACCGGAAGGCTCCAATCGGAGACTTCGTCGATTATCTCCAATAGCAGCGCCCGAGACTCATCATGGCGTTGCGCGTCAAACAGAGCCAATGCGGTCTGATACCGTTCCACCACGGAAGAGGGCAGACTGCTGGCCCGCGAGGATTGGCTTCCGGTGGGTTCTCCCAACATTCCGCCAATTGCAAGTGCCATCTCCCTTACCGGCTCCAGCCAGCTCCCGCGGGTTGTCTGGCGGAAGAGACGCATCGTGGGGTACCAGGGGGAATCGGATCGCCGCAGCATCCAGCGCCAGTCGGAAACGTAGGGCAGGAGGACGAAGGTCGGTCTTCCCAGGGCTCCGGCCAGATGCGCCACCGATGTATCTATCGTAATCACCAGATCAAGAAGCGCGACCAATGCCGCCGTATCGGCAAAATCCCTGATGTGGCCGGTCAGATCCACGATGCGCATTCCGGTCGGCGGGGATGCGGCTTCCCGGGATGCCTCATCCATCTGGAGGGAAAAGAAGGTGATGCCATGCAGCTCCGCCAGCGGAGCGAGATCCGCCAGACGGCAGGACCGGCGGGGATCGGGCATCCTGCGGCCGGCCCAGACAACACCGGCTTTCAGGGTCGCATAGGGCGCAAGCAGCCGTCTCCAGGCATCGAGTCGTTCCCGGGGAGGAAAAAGGTACGGTACTTCGCGCGGTATGGTTTCCGCCGTTGCGGCGAAGACTCCCGGAAGGCTCATCAGGGGCGCATGACGGTCACAGGGGGGTATGGGGGAGCCTGCGGGAATTACCTCCGAAACCGAGGGCATGGTGCGCAAAAGCTCACAGAGTGGAAGCGGCGCTTCGAGGACAAGGCGCCCGCAACGGGCCGCCACCAGAGGAAGGAAACGGACGAACTGAATCGTATCGCCAAAGGCCTGTTCGGCATGCACGAAGATCGTCTGGCCCGCGAGATGTTCACCCCGCCAGTGGGGAACGCCGAAATCCCTTAACCGCGTCGTGTACCCCTTTTTCTTCCAGCGCCAATCGAACTCCTTCCATCCCGCCTCAAACTGCCCCAGTTTCAGATGGAGGAGCGCCTTGTTCCAGTGCGCCTCGGCGCAGGCGGAATCGCGTCTCAACGCGGCCTGATAGCATTCCATTGCCTCCCCGTGCCGCAACAGACGCTCAAACGCCATCCCCATGGGAACAAGAGGTTCAGGACTATCCGGCAAGAGGGCGGCTGCGTTGCGATAGCTCTCAATGGCTTTTTCGCAGGAGTCCTGCGCCAGCAGGGTATTGCCTCTGTTATGGTATAGCCTGGCCGAACGGGGATCAAGCTCAAGAGCGCGCCGATATACATCAAGAGCCTCGTCATAGCACTCCAGCTCATGAAGCAGCGCCCCCACATTGAGGAGAATGTCGGGGTGCTCGACATCCCGCAGCGCCTCCCGATAGCAGCTCAGCGCCTCGTGCAAGCCCCCCTTTCTGTGCAGCTGCAAGGCCTTGACAAAATGTGGATTTTCCGATGGCACGAACTTATCCATATCGCCTGCCGACATAACTCATTTTTTTAATATTTCTCGGTTCAATTCTGATATATTCTGATAGCGGATAGCCTCAAGTCTTTTCAAAATTTACCGATAGAGAAAAATAGCATAAACTGCTATCTCATGACGATTTAATTCGCACGGGAGAGATGTCATGGGCACATGGGATTACCTTTCAGACGGTTCAAGCGGCGCATCCAAACTATTGTCGGCCATAACCACCGCTCAGACCACCTACCGGCAAAGCGCCGCCAACAGCGCCCTTTCCGCCGGACTGACCCAGTACCAGAACGGCAATTACAAGGCTGCCGCCGCTTCGTTCCGGCTTTCGACAGCATTCCAGCCGGACAACACCGATGCCTATAACTATCTCGCCAAGGCCGACCTTAAGCTGGGAAAGAAAAAAGAAGCTATCAATGCCTACAAAATCTCCCTGGAGCTTGACAGCACCCAGGGAGATACCTATGTCGATCTTGCCGGCGTATACATGGATGACAAGAATTACACCGAGGCGGAAAAGGTGTTGAAACTGGGGAGCCAGAAGGATCCCACGAACGCCCTGCCGATCTATACCCTGGGACTGCTGCAGCTCAACAATCTGGACAAACCGAAGGAGGCTAAGGAATCATTCAAGAAAACCATCAGGTTATCGCCCAACGACGGCAACGCCTATTACGGCCTGGGCGCCGCCCTGAGCAAGGAGGGCAACTATGACCAGGCCGTCACCCAGCTGAAAAAGGCCCTGTCGCTGAACAAGGATTCAGCCGCGACGATGTATGAACTGGGAAACACCTATGCGGCACTCGGAAAAACCGATGACGTAAAAACGATGATCAGCAAACTGGAGGACCTGGATACGTCCGAGGCTTCCACCATGGCAAGCAATCTGCAGATAAGCATCAACCAGCCCAAGATAGTCGGCATGAACAGCGACAAGAGCTCGTTCAACGCCTCTCTGGGAACGGTGTCGCTCCTTGCCGTTGATCCTTCCTTCGTTACTCCTTCGACGAGCAAGACATTTTCCATGACTTTCAAGTTTGATTCCGAGATGGATGCCAAATCGGTCACCAACATCGCCAACTGGACGGTGGGGCGTTCAAAGGGGGCGGTCGCGGGATTATACGACAACGGCCTTTACCGGGCCACGGACCGGGGGGGTACGGTAGTGGCGACAAAGGTAACCTACAATCCCACAACCCACGAGGCCACGGTTTACTTTCCCATATCCCAGAACAGCGACGGAACCGGGACTATCGACGCGAGCCACCTGACATTCACGTTCAAGGGCACCGACGCCAACGGCAAAAAAATGGACTCTTCGGCCGATCAATACAATGGCTCCGTGGGAGAGCCCTTCTAAATCCAGCCGTTATATCCGATACGGCAGATTTTATCCGCCCGTTCCGCATTTCTTTTCCCCCCCCCTAAAGAGACTGTTGCGCAGTCATTCCCGTACGAACACCGTCGCGGCAATACAAACAACGACACCGGATGCCCATCCGGAGACAGGCACAGAAGAACATGCCCCGCCGCGGCACAGGGCAAACCCTCAAGATCCCCGATCATGGGGAGGAATGGGAGCCGGTTGCCATCGTGAACCAAAGACTTGGCAAGAGGGAAATTTGCTGTTACTGTTCCCTATCAATTCGAGCAGGAGAAGCCATGGATTCAACCCACCACCCACTACTCATTCTGGGCGCCGGGCCGGCCGGCTACACGGCCGCCATCTACGCCGCACGCGCCAACCTCAACCCGACCCTGATCACCGGTCTTCAGCCGGGAGGACAGCTGACCACCACTACGGAGATTGACAACTGGCCGGGAGATTACCAGGGGGTTCAGGGGCCGGAACTGATGGAGCGGATGCGTCTGCACGCCGAGCGCTTCGACACCCGGATCATCTATGACCACATCACACGCGCCGACCTGGGGCAACGCCCCTTCGTCCTGCAGGGAGATGCGGCAATCTACACCTGTGACGCGCTGATCATCGCCACGGGAGCATCGGCCAGATACCTGGGACTCCCCTCGGAACAGGCCTTCATCGGCAGGGGAGTATCCGGTTGCGCGACATGTGACGGTTTCTTCTACCGCGGCAAGGATGTGGCGGTCATCGGCGGCGGCAGCACTGCCGTGGAGGAAGCCCTCTACCTCTCCAATATCGCGCGGCATGTAACCATCGTGCACCGTCGCGACGAGTTCAGGGCGGAGAAGTATCTCGCGAACCTCATCATCGAAAAGTCAAAAACCGGGAACATAACCATTGAATGGGATCATGTGCTGGACGAGGTGCTCGGTGACGAGACCGGCGTCACCGGGATGCGGATTCGGCACAAGAACGGCCAGTCCACCAAGGAGATACCTCTGCACGGCGTCTTCATCGCGGTCGGTCATTCACCGAATACCCAGATCTTCGAGGGGCAACTGGAGATGGTGAACGGCTATATCGTCACGAGATCCTCGGGGAGCGACGGCAACCTGACCGCCACGAGCCTGGACGGGGTCTTCGCGGCCGGAGACGTGCAGGATTACATCTACCGCCAGGCGGTGACTTCAGCCGCTTCCGGCTGCATGGCAGCCAAGGACGCCGAACGTTACCTTGCCACACTTGCAAAGTGAAGCATGAACGGTGCGGAAAATGAGGAGGTCCGGACCCTGCTCGAAGAAATCCGGCGGACCATATCCGACAACAGGCTTTTCCTCAAGAAGCTGAAAAGTGACGACGCCGGCCTTGGAGCGGAAGAGACAGACGAGGCTCCGGGTGGCGACGAGGATGCTTTCGAGGAGTTATAGAACCGTTCCAGGGCACTGATAGATATTCCGTGCTCTTTTTTTGTTTCTTTCATGGTGGCCGGCACTCTGCTGATTGCAATACCGGCCGGACGAGATCCGTTGTTTGACGGAGTATCAAAATATGTTGACCGCGGCGATTCAATTCAACATCAAACCGGACGACATTGACGGAAACCTGTCGTACGTCCGCTCAGCCCTGAGGCGGGTCTCGGATCGGGGCTGCCGGCTGGCCGTTCTGCCCGAAATGTGGTCGAGCGGCTTTACCGGCGGTAATCTCGGCGAGGCCGCATTACGCACGGCGGAGATTGTCGGGGAACTTCGAGAACTCTCCCGGACATCGGGTCTCGTGATCGTGGGCAGCATGCCCGAGCCTGATGGTGACAGGATCTTCAATACGGTACACGTCATAGACAACGGGAGGCTTGCCGGGGTCTATCGCAAGATGCACCTTTTCTCGCCTTTCGGGGAAGATCGTTATTTTGCCGCTGGCAACGGCTGGACCTTGGCGGACACCTCGGCAGGAAGGATCGGGGTCATCATCTGCTACGATCTGCGCTTTCCCGAGTTATCCCGACGCCTTGCCCTGGAAGGCGCGGAGGTGATCTGCGTTCCCGCGCATTGGCCCAAACCGCGTGACAAACAGTGGCGGATACTTCTGCTGGCCAGAGCCATCGAGAACCAGCTGTTCGTTGTCTCGGCCAACACCTGCGGATCAATCGGGAAATATGAGTTTTTCGGCATGAGCATGATTGTCGGCCCCAGGGGAGAACCGCTCGCCGAGGGTGGCGATGGCGAATCTGAAATCATGGCCGATCTGAACATGCCGGACATCGAAGCCTGCCGCAATCTCATCCCCTGTTTCAGGGACCGCAGGCCGGAATTGTACTGATTTTCACCTTGACTTGGCCATCCGTTAGGGCTAGGTTTCCGTAATATTTTTCATCCGGAGGTTCATCCCGTGGGGCTGTTTCTCAACGCCGGCATCGTGGTAAAATTC
>CAZRPI010000002.1:0-13183 GCA_964601865.1 uncultured Pelobacter sp.
TAATCGTTCGGCTCCCACAGACCGAAAAAGGTTCCGATGTCACGGGGGTCGCCGATCTCCTTGAGGGTTATGACGTCGGGCCAGAAGGAATAGACGTAACCGGTCTCGTCCTTGTCCAGGGCCGCGCGTATCCGCAGGCGGGTGTCGGTCAGAAGATCTTCCTTTTCCCTCCGGGGAAGGTTCGTCGCATATTTAGGATAATCATAGGTCCGGAACACGTAGTTGGGCATCTTCTTGATGTCCATGCCCGGTTTCCAGTTGGTTTCCGGCAGCCATTGAAAAACCTGGCGGAAACCCAGGGAGTCCAGGATCGACTCGGCGATCTTCAGACCTTCATCGGTACAGGCGAGGGAGATGGTCGGCCTGTCCTTGTAACCGGAAAAAATCCCTCCGAGATCCTGCATGACCATGGCAAACCCAGAGTTGTCATGTCCCTTCTGCTGGGAGTTCATCAGTTGCAGGGCTCTGCTCGGGTGCACATAGTTCAGACTTTTTATGGCGCCAATACGACACATGAGCTGTTACCTCCAAAAATGTGCTGCCGGAGTTGCCGGTCAGGCGGCAAAGGGCAGCCGGTTTAATTACCACTGTTGTCCGCGCGCCGGGCAGACCCATCAGTGCCGCCGCGCGCGGATGGAAAATACCGCGGAGATGCAACACAGCAAGGGCAGCGCCAAAATTCGATTCTGGAGGACATATTTTTTAATGGAGATTTTTTCGCTTGGATATCAAATAGATACAGCCCGAAAACAACATGCCGTTCCGGCACTGCAAGAGGCGGAGAAGAGAAAAAAACCGGCTATCAACACATTCCGTGTACAACAATGAGTACCCCGATTACACACAGACAACTCAGACCTGATGTCTGATCAGCGGTTCCAGCACGAGGCGTGAGATCCGCTCGAATTCTGCGTCAAACGGGCAGCACTTGCCGAAACAGAGACGGAAAGCGGGGTCATCACCTTCGCCCCCGGCACCGCCGTAACGGGACTCCCAGGCTCCCAGCGCCCGTTCCAGGTTCCATTCCAGTTTGTGGGCGTACCCCATGGACGAGGCGGGGAAAAAGCACAACGGCGTGGACAACCCCTGCCAGAAAAGGTCCAGAAGGGTCGAAAGAACCGAGCCGGCGGCATCCAGGGGCTTGAACGACGACGTCCCGTCGTCCATGATCAGCAGAGTTTCACGGGGATATCCCTCCGGCTGCAGCGCATTGAGAACCAGATGTTCTAGCCAGGCCCGGATTCGGTCCTTCGCCTTCATCTTCGCGCAGCGGTAGTTAACCATGCGTTCGGGCCAGATCCCTTCCAGATGCCCGCCAAGCCTGAAGCGGCCCAGGGGCAGTTCGAAATCAAGCCGCGGCAGGGGAGAATTGGCGCCAATTGTTTCGCGCAGCTTCCCGGCAAAAATCTCCACAGCCTGAACCGTTTCCGAAAAAACGGTCCGGCCATGCCGCGCCGGCGGAAGGAGGCCGCGGCCGGCCGCAACGTGGTAAAACTCAGACGGTTCTTCCCCGCGCAGGAGGACCTCCACAAGCTCGGTTTTCAGGGAATACAGCTCCAGACCGTCAAGGGCGAACGGTTCCCGCTCATCCAGTTGCGCCGCCGCATCTTCAAGACGGATACCCAGCCTGTTTTCGAGGAAGAACCGGGCGGGATTCCTGAAAAAACGGATCAGCTTCTCCAGAGACACGTTCCGCCATTCTTCGGGAGGTTCCGGCAGGGGAACGGTCATGAAGCCTGAGGGTGACGGCGGACTCCCCCTCCCGGCCAACTCCGCGCAGTTCTCCTCCGAATAGCTGAACAGGGGTGAACCCTCCGTAAAATAATCCCTGCTGAAGGGCTGCAGACGGTGTCGCGTGACCAGACGCCTCTCCATTGGCCGACCATCGGTCGATACGAACTCCCGCGCCATGGAATCCAGGAACTCGGACACCAGCACCGACGGCGGAATCTCGCTGTTGTCCCTGATACTCTGTCCCACATAACTGATATAGAGGCACTCCCGCGCCGCCAGAATCGACTCCAGAAACAGGTAGCGATCCTCATCCCTCAGGGAACGGTCGCCCCGCCTCGGGTTGCGGGCAATCAGGTCGAACGCCGGCGAACGCCACTGGCGGGGAAAAGCGCCATCGGACATGCCTATCAGGGCCACTACCCTGAAGGGGATGCTGCGCATGGGGAGCATGGCGCAGAAGGTCACTCCGCCGGTCATGAAACCGAGCCCCTTCTGCTCGCGCCGCAGGCGGGACGAAAACCAGGAACGGATCACGGCCGGTTCCACCGGATCACCGTATCCGGAGAGTTCTCCCATCCCGGACAGTCCGGCCACGACTTCGGCAAGCAGTTCCAGCTCGCGCGCGGTTTCGTCCCCGACGGCCATGAAATCGGCCAGCATGGCCTGCAGACAGTCACGCCATCCCTCCAGGGTATGGGGATGCTCCAATTTGTCCACCAGTCCGGCCACCCTGCCGACGAAATCCATCAGTTTACCCAGGGTCCCGGCATCTGCCCCCTCCACCCCGTCATAGGGGAGCAGGCCGTTGAAAAGGCGCCCCCCCTCTTCGGGCATGGCATACCCCAGCAGCAGCCGTTCCAGCCCGGCCCGCCAGGTGTGGTCCCGGTAGGCAGGCAGCCCGATCCTGATGCGGTCCCGTTCATCCAGACCCCAGCGGACCCTCGTGTCAACCAGCCAGGTCCGGATGGTTTGCAGTTCCTCTTCGCTCAATCCGAAGCGCCTGCTGACGGGAGCCGTCTCCAGAATATCAAGCAACTGGACCACGCTCAGACGACTGCCGGAAAGCTCCAGCAATTTGAGCGCGGCGCGGGCCACCTCCCCCTCGTCCGTCAGGTTGCGGTCGGCAATGGAGAACGGAATCCTGTCCGACGGATTCCTCCCCCCCTCGAAGACCGTCACCACATAGGGAGCGTAGAGTTCGATATCCGGGGCCATCACAACGATTTGACGCGGTTCCAGATCCGGAGAACGACTCATCAGATCCAGGAGATGGTCATGAAGCACCTCGATTTCACGCAGCGGACTGTGGCAGGAATGGATCTGCACCGAACGGTCATGGTCGTCAACCTGCCGTTTGCCGGCGCCCTCCCCTGCATCGGAGAGACTCAGTATTCCGGACTGGATGGCGCGCAGCATGGTGGCGTCACCGGGATCCTCGTAAAGATCCTTCTGCAGTGCCGCCAGCTCACCGACCTCCAGGGCCGTATCGGAAAAATCCCTTCCCAGTTTCCCCAGGGAAGCGAGGAGAGGGTTACCCTCCATTCGCGCCGCGCGCTTCCCGGGCGCCAGCCGCGCCATGGCCCGGCGTGAAATGATATCCGACCAGTACTCGCGGGTGGGGCTCAGCAGGAAGAGATTCACCTCCATGACGGCGGCGGTCGCCGACAGGACTTCCATGTGATAGTTGGGCAGATAGGAAATACCGAAAAGCGCGATCCTCCCGGGAAATCCGCCCCCGGAAGGAAGGGCCGAAGCGGCTCCGCGGCAGTACTCTTCCTTCAGGCGCGCCCGGTGACGCCCCGAACCGTCCCTGGCCAGTTCCCGCCAGAGCATGGCCTGCCATTCCTCCTCCCCCCGTCCCTCCCCCGCTTCCCACGCCAGCAGCATCTCGGGACGGAACAGGGTGTACTGGTCAAAGGAGTCGGCGATCTTTTCCGCCAGCTGAAAACGCTTCAGCCCGTTCACGTCCCCCTCAAGGTAGCGCCGGAGAAGCGCGAACGGCCCGGCGTCCAGGAAGCGCGGCAAGAGACCGAGTATTTTCCAGGTCATCACCTCCGGCAAGAAAACGGAACCGGCCACCATATCAGGCAGCAGCGTCCCGAAAAGCCGCCACACCATATCATTGGGAAAAGGATAATCACAGTTGGCCCACACACCGAAACGGCCGGCAAGCTCCATGGACAGCCAGCGCTGCATCCCCCTGCTCTGCACAACGATCATTTCCGGTTGCATCGGTTCGGGAAGCGGTCGCGAGACCACATCGGCAAGAGCCGTAACCAGATTTTCCATCCGGTTGCTGGTGTAGATGTTAAGGGCCATGGAAGAATCCCCTGTACTTCAGAAGACGAAAATCAACGGGTTAGCGGTCAGCGGATGGCGCCATTTTTCCTGGAATTGCGGGCACGGCGGAGCAGAAACGCGCAGCCGAAGAGCATGAGATTGAGCAGGACAACCGTTGCGCTGGCGGGGAGATTGGTGACGAAAGAGAGGAGAATGCCGGCCACCACCGAGCAGCACCCCTGGAGCAGCGCCAGAATCACGCAGGTCCTGAAACCGCGGGCCAGTTGAAGGGCGGAGGCAGCCGGCAGAATCAGCAGGGACGAGATAAGCATGATCCCGACCAGTTTCATGGCCAGAACGACCGAAAGGGCCGTCAACAGTACCAGCACCGCATTGATCAGGCCGGTGCGGATGCCGGACACCCTGGCCAGTTCCTCGTTGAATGTGATGGCCACCAGTTCGTTGTAAAACAACGCCAGCAGCGCGGTCACCACGAAGAACAGTCCGGCGGCGATCAGAACCTCTTCGCGGGTTATGGAGAGTATGTTGCCAAAGAGGTAACTCAGAAGATCGACGTTATACCCTCCGCCCACACTTGCCAGTATGATCCCGGTTGCGATCCCCAGCGCCGATACGATGCCGATGGCCGCGTCGCCGCTCAGCCGCGCCTTTTCAGTCAGTTTCAGGATTCCCAGGGATGAAAGGAGAACGATCGGCAGGGTAACCAGCAGCGAAGAAGCGGAATAGAGCTTCAGGGCAAGGGCAACCGCCGACCCGCCGAAGGTGACGTGCGCCAGTCCGTCGCCAATCAGGGACATGCGCCTCAGGACCAGGAAAACCCCCAGCACGGAACAGAGAGCCGCTATCAACGCCCCCGCCAGGAGCGCGCGCTGAATGAAGCCATATGACAGATACTCAAAAAAATTCATATTCAATGCCTGTGACATATCAGATGCTGGGAATGCTCGCCAAACAGGGAAGACATTTCGGCCGAAGAGCAGAATTCGTCGAACCCGCCGAAAAACAGCATTTTCTTGTCAAGGTAGAGCAGTTTCGAGGCATACAGACCGATTGTCCCCATGTCATGGGTCACCAGAAGCACCGTCACGCCGCGATTGCGATTGATGCTGTTCACCAGGCGATGGAAACGCTCCCGCATCTCCGGGTCGAGGGCGGCGGTGGGTTCGTCCAGGATAAGCAGTTCCGGATCATTCACCAGGGCCCGCGCCAGCAGGACCCGCTGCTGCTGACCACCGGAAAGTTCTCCGATCAGTTTGCCGGAGAGGCCTCCTATATCCAGTTCGTCCAGGACCGTGCGTATTTTCCTGTCATCCCGTTCCGTGAGTCTGCGGGGAAATTTTTTTAATGACAACAACCCGAGGCCCACGGTTTCAGCCACGGTGGCGGGAAAAACCGGGTTGAACAGCTTGACGTTCTGGGGGAGGTAACCCACCCGGCTCCAGTCGCGGAACCGCTGGACCGGAACACCGAAGAGCGCCGCTGAGCCGGAGCTGATGGCGTTCAGGCCCAGGAGTGCGCGCACCAGCGTACTCTTTCCCGAGCCGTTCGGACCCGCAATGCCGACGTAATCTCCGGCTGAGACCGAAATGGAAATCTCCTCCAGTACCGGTCCCCCCTGGAATGAGCACGAGAGACGTTCGGTCCCGACCACTGCTACCTGCATGCCAACCCCTTGCGCAGACTGGCCAGATTGTCATCCATGAGAGCGATGAAGCCGACCCCGCGCTGAAATTCATCACGGGAAAGATTGTGCGCCCCCTGAAGCCTGAGCACCTCCACGCCGGCCTCTTTTGCCAGGGTTTCGGCCAATCTCGGCGACAGCAGTTCCTCGGCAAAAAGGTAGTGAACTCCGCTCTTTCTGATGCTCCGGAGCATGGCGGCCATGCGCGCCGCGGATGGCTCCGACTCGGAGGAAACACCGCTCAGCGAGCGGTAACGCAGGCCATAGCGCCGGGCAAGATAACCGAAGGCGTAATGCCCGCCGTGCAGAATATCGCGGCTGGCGCATGATTTAAGGCCATCGCGGTAACGGTTGTCCAGATCGGCGAGACGGTTCTTCAGCAGAGCGGCATTTGCCCGGTAAAATGCGGCGTTGGGAGGATCCGCGGCGACAAACCCGGCGAGGATGTTGTCCACGAGCAGTTGATCGATACCGAAGTCCAGCCAGATATGGGGGTCCAGCCCACCGGGATGATCATCATGGGCGTGGTCGTCACCATCTTCCAATATTGCAGCCTGGTACGCGGCGCCCTTGCCGGCTTCAACCACCCTCGTCCGGCCGCCGTCGTTGCCACGGATTACCTTTTCCGCCCACGGTTCCATGAAGGGGTTGGTATAAATGAACAGTCCGGCCCTGGAAATACGCAGCATATCGTCGGGTCTGGGCTCGAAACCATGCGGCTCGACGCCGGGCGGCATCAGGAGGTTCACCTCGGCGCGTCCGCCGGCTATCGTCCGGGCAAAATCATACAGCGGGAACAGAGAGGTGACAACAGTAAGCCGCCCCGGCTTTGACCTGTCCGTCCCATTTTCCTGGGCGCAGGCGACAAACAGGCTAACCAGACCGGCACACAGAATTATCAACAACCGCCGGGCAAATATTGAGTCAGTGATATTGATAACGCGTTTTTTCATACCAATGATGCCCTTCAAAACCCGATTAACGGAAACTGTTTCTATTTATAGACAGCAAAAGGGGGGGCCGTCAAGCCTGAGCAGGCTGCTCCCCTTTCTTTTCCGGCGGGGGACATATCCAAAAAAATCTATTGAAATCAGCCAGATTCATATTATCTTCATGTCGCGGCAGGTAACTCCTACTGGACAAAACAGTATTTTCCTGAACCGCGGCGCCGTTTCCCGGATCACCTCCGGGATCGGGGTAATCGTCTTCACCGGCCTGACCGCCTATGACACCTGGAAAATCAAGGCCCTGGCAGCCCAGAGAACCCAGGGGAGAAAACCGGCCCTTCTCGGCGCCCTGACCATCTATCTGGATTTCAGCAACCTGTTCCTGACGCTGCTGATCGCCGCCGCTGACATCATCCTCCAGTGCAGGTTCCACAAACAGAAGAAAAGCGAAAACAGGGCCGAACGGCAGTAACCGTCCGGCCCTGTTTTCGTAAAGATATCGCATCAGGCGGCCGGATTACGGCTGCCGCCTCCCTCACGGACTCAGATTGGCCATATACCACGGAAGAGCCGCGTCAAGACCGGCATCTATGGTATGGGACGGTTCGTATCCCAGCAGTCTGGCAGCCTTGCCGATATCGGCCTGCGAATGCAGCACATCGCCTGGACGGAAATCACGATAAACCGGTTTTGCGTCACGCAGATGGGGAAAATGGGGCAGAAGACGATCGCGGAGTTTGTCGTACAGCTCGTTCAGCGTGGTGCGGGCATTCACCGCGGTGTTGTAAACCTGGTTCACCGCCTCGGGATCCGCCGTTGCGGCTGCCAGCAGGTTCATTTGAATCACGTTTTCCACAAAACAGAAATCCCGACTGGTTTCACCGGTGCCGTTGATGTACACCGCATCTCCCCTGATCATCGCCCTGATCCACCTGGGAATCACGGCGGCATAGGCGCCCTCAGGATCCTGGCGCGGTCCGAACACGTTGAAATAGCGCAGTCCGATCGTCTCCATGCCGTACGTACGCGCAAAAACATCGGCGTACAGTTCATTCACGTATTTCGTGACCGCATAGGGCGAGAGGGGTTTCCCGATAGTCTCTTCCCTCTTGGGAAGCCCGGGATGATCGCCGTAGGTTGAGCTGCTGGCAGCATAGACGAAGCGTTTCACGCCCGCGTCCCGCGCGGCGACGAGCATGTTGAGAAACCCGGTGACATTGCTTGCGTTGCTGTTGATCGGGTCTTCGATCGACCGGGGAACCGACCCCAGCGCCGCCTCGTGGAGAACATACGAAACCCCGCGGCAAGCCGCGCGACAGGTATCAAGATCGCGAATATCCCCCTCCACAAAGGAGAAACGTTGCCATTGAGAAGCGGATAAAGTCCCTTCCACCTCACCCAGATTATTCATCTTTCCGGTCGAAAAATTGTCCAGCCCCACCACCCGCTGGTCCAGACGCAGGAGAGATTCCAGCAGATTGGAACCGATAAAACCGGCAACCCCGGTAACGAGCCATGTTTTGGTCCCAGCCGGCAATCCCGCTTTTATCTGTTCAAACCTGCACATTCACCACACCTCTTTACTTTTTTCGGCCGCAGGCGGCGCTACAATCTCCAGACCCGGATGCCGGCCGCCTCCATGGCACGCAGATCATACATTCCCTTGACGTCGATCAGCACGGGATTGGCGCCCATCAACAGCGCAATGGATTCCGGGTTCAGTGTCAGGAATTCACGATGCGCGACAGCGGCAATAACGGCAGCCGCGGGTTCCAACTCTCCCAAAGGAACAAGACTGACACCGTATTCCCGGGCCGCCTCACCGGGATCCGCCTGGGGATCGCAAACATGGACACTCACCCCATAATCCTCAAGTTCACGTATGATATCGATGACCTTGGAATTGCGCAGGTCGGGACAGTTTTCCTTGAAGGTCAGCCCGAGTACCGTCACCCTGTTCCCCAGGACGCCATGCCCTGCATGGATCATCTCCCTGATTGTGCGCTGGGCAATGAAGGTACCCATCCCGTCGTTGATTCGACGTCCCGCAAGTATGACCTGAGGAATATAGCCGATTTTTTCGGCTTTGTGGGTAAGGTAGTAAGGGTCCACGCCGATGCAATGCCCCCCCACAAGTCCCGGTTTGAATTTCAGAAAATTCCACTTGGTACCGGCAGCCTCAAGAACCTCGTTCGTATCAATACCAATACGGTCGAAGATCAGGGCAAGTTCATTCATCAGGGCAATATTGAGATCACGCTGGGTGTTCTCTATGACCTTGGCCGCCTCGGCAACCCTGATGGATGGCGCCCGGTGGACCCCGGCAGTTACCACCGATTCATAGACGCGACCGACAATTTCCAGGGTTTCAGGATTCAGACCGGATACGACTTTCCTGATTTTCGTAAAGGTGTGTTCCCTGTCTCCCGGATTGATACGCTCCGGGCTGTAACCAACTGAAAAATCGGAGCCGCACCTCAAACCCGAAACCCGCTCCAGAACGGGAACGCATTCATCCTCGGTTACACCGGGATAAACCGTCGATTCGTACACCACGATATCGCCATGCTTCAATGCCCTGCCGACGGTTTCCGATGCCCTGAGGATCAGGGAAAGATCGGGCTGGTTCGCTTCATCCACGGGCGTGGGAACAGCCACGACATGAAAGTCCGCCGTTGAAAGTTCTTCGATACTATCGGTAAATAGGATGTCCGCCTCGGACAAATCCTGCCCCGTTACTTCGCCTGTCCGGTCAAACCCCTCACGCAACTCCTGTATCCTGAGCGGGTTGACATCGAAACCAACCGTCCGGCGAACTCTGCCGAAAGCAATGGCGACCGGCAACCCCACGTAGCCGAGACCGATGACCGAGACGTTTCTGTCCTTATCCATGCAAGTCTCCCTGCAACAAACTACAAAAACAAAATATAATGAAAACAGGCCACAAGACAAAGCATCCCCTGTTGTCCGAAATGGCAATCATACAGATTTTACCCATTTATGCAACAGCCGAACTCCCATCATCACCCATTGCCGTTGCCACAAGTATGCGTTATGATATTGTCAACGAATCAGGGCTGGCACTTGAATTCGCTCCATGAGATGCAATCCACCAACGGAAACCGGGAATATGAAATCGGGAGCATGAACGAGATGGAAAACTTATCTCATAAAAAACGAGACGAACAGATCCTGTATAACATTCCATTCTTCTCAGGCCTCTCCGAGGCGGAGTTGCGGGAACTGGAATCCCACATCAAAAAGAAACGCATCGCTAAAAATGAAGTAGTCCTCTTTGAGGAGGATACGACCAAATACATGTACATCATCTATTCCGGCAAGGTCAGGGTTGTCAAGATCAACTCGGACGGTCGCGAGCAGATCATCAGGATTCACAAGAAAAAAGAATATTTTGGAGAAATGGCCCTTTTGGACGGCAAAACATCGCCTGCAACGGTTATCGCCATGGAACCTTCCGAGATAGGTCTTCTGGGACGGGATGATTTCGAGCGCTTTATCGACAAGAACGATTCAACCCGTCGGCACATCATCGCCGCACTATGCGCACAGCTTCGTGAGGCGTGGATGATGATCAGAATCATGAGCTTTGATAACGCCGAGAAGAGAATCATGGCGGTATTGAGCAGGATGCAGGAACTGTACGGAGTCATGGACAAAAGGGGAGGGATAATCAATATTAAACTGACCCACCAGCAGGTCGCCAATTATGCCTCGGTTACGCGCGAAACCGTAACGAGGGTTTTTAATCGCCTGGAAAAAGAGGCGGTCATCCAGATCCTTGACGGAAAATCCATTCTTCTGACAAAAACGTTTTATGAAAGAATCAGGAATGCAGCCTGACAATGAACTTCTGAAAACAGAAACGGAAAAGCCGCCTCACCCATCAGCCAGGTTCAGCGGCTCTCCGGCAGACAATACATACGAGCAATAATGGTTGTCCAACACGGCAACAACCCGGCTCACATTCATCCCATTCCCATCATTCAGAGATTATCTACCGTTACCAGCCTGCTTGTCGACCTCACGTTACCAGCCGCGTCATAGGCCTTGGCCATGATGGTGTAGCTGCCGTTCAGAGTATCTTTCGTATTCCAACTGAATTTGGGGGTTGAAGTCGTTTCAATGGTTTTCAGTAAACCATTGACGTAGAACTCTACCTTGGCCACCCCGAAATTATCCTTGGCACGGGTTTTTACCGACACAGTTCCCCTGACCCTGGCATTCTTCGACGGAGAGGCAATGGAAACCGTCGGAGCAATTGTGTCGTTAAGAACCTTTACGGATATGCTCGTTGACTTTACGTTGCCAGCGGCGTCATAGGCCTTGGCTTTGATAGTATAACTGCCATTGCCGACATCCTTCGTATTCCAGTTGAAGCTGCATGCAGCGGCTGCCTGGCTGTCTTTCAGCACCCCGTTTACATAGAGTTCGAGCCTGGTTACTTCAACATTGTCGCTGGCGGCGGCATTGATCGTCACCGTATCGCTTACCTTGGCGCTGTTTGCAGGCGAAGTAATGGAAACCACGGGGGCTGTCTTGTCGTTAAAAACCGTTACGGGTATGCTGTCCGTCGTCACGTTACCCGATGCGTCGTAGGCCTTGACCATTATGGTATAGCTGCCGTTTGCTATGGCTTTGGTACTCCAACTGTAGCTGTAGGGTGCCGCAGTATCGGTGCTTTTCAAAGAACCGTTCACGTAGAACGCCACCTTGGTTACGCCGACGTTGTCGCTGGCACTTGCGCTTATCGTAACGGTCCCGGCCACGGTGGCGCCGCTGACAGGAGAAACAATCGACACCGTCGGCTTGTCCGACATGGTTATGGTCACGGTGGCGGAGCGGCTGGAAGACAGGTTGCCGGCGGCATCCCTGGCCCAGGCGTAGGCGGTTTTCGTGCCTTCACCGGAGAAGGTGAAGGCGGTGGGAACCGAGACGCTCCAGCCGCTGGCGCTTGCTGAAGGCGCGGCGGCGCTCTCGGTGACGAGATAGCCGGTAACGCCGACATTGTCGCTGGCAGTGAAGCTGCTGACGGCTACCGCAAGCGATGTCGATGTGGATGGCATGCTGAAAGCGCTTACCACCGGAGCGGTAGTATCGTTAAACACCGTGACAGATATGCTGCTCGACTGGCCCACATTACCGGCCGCATCGTAGGCCTTGGCAAGAAGGGTGTAGCTGCCGTTGGCAACCGCCGTGGTGTTCCAGCTGTAGCTGTAAGGAGCGCTATTGGCTGCAGACAGGAGCATTCCATTTGCATAGAGTTCTACGTTGCTCACCGCAGTATCATCGCTGGCGCTAACAGTAATCTTCGTCACTCCGCTCAATGTGGAGCCGTTGGCAGGTGCGGACAGGGACACCGTGGGAGCGGTTGTGTCATTCGCAACGGTCACGACAACACTGCCGGACTGGCCCATATTACCGGCAGCGTCGTAAGCCTTGGTCACAAGGGTATAATTGCCGGAGGAAAACCCTGTGGTGTTCCAGGAATAAACGTAGGGTGATGAGTTTTCCGTGGATTGCAGAACATCATTTACATAAAACTCGACTTTTGTAACTCCCACATTATCGCTCGCACTGGCGGCAATCGAGACCGTGCCGCTGACTGTGGCGTTACTGGCGGGATAGGTTATGGAGGTTATGGGGGAAACCAGTTCAGAGACACTGACTACATCGGAGTAGGCGCTCTCTTCACCGGAGGAATTGTAGGCGGTCACGGCAAAGTAATACGCATGACTGGAATCAAGACCGCTGATGGTTGCTGATGTGGTGTTCCCCACATCAACTGGAGCAGAACCTTCAGTTGCTCCAGTCCCTTCAAAAGGCTGGGAAGATGAGTCGGCCTGGTAGTAGACCCTGTAACCGGCGAGATTAGAGTCGGTGTTGGCGTCCCACTGAAGGGTCACGCTCGTTGCAAAGCAGGCCGTATGGGTGATCAGAAAAAACACCAGGGTTGACATGGTGGTAAGAAACAGCCTGATTGCCCAATCCCCGCCTCTTTCGGTCCCTTTCCCAATCCGGGTATTCATCTGCTCTCTCCTGTTTCCTGCAAACGAAAAAGCTCTGTTGCGGTTGTTCAGCAACCCGGCTTTCGGTCACAAAAAAACCGGGGCCAATATACCTTTTGCTGGTATTTCGGCGACCCGGCTGTCTCAGAGAGACCCTGTAGGCTTTCCGTCCCATCCTTACGAATGGTTTAGTATTATCGTCTACCCTTGTATTTAGATCTCCTTATCGCAAAAACCCGCAATTAAATATGTGTCCACCATCACAGAGATAAAAACTTTCAGGTTTGGCTTCGCATTCCACCACAGCGCAAACCCAAACGTAACCAACTATTCAGAGCTTCACAAGAAATCCCGGATCATTACACTTACCAGACGGAAATCATTTCAGTACAAAGCTGATCGATTTATACGTCTCAACACTGCTTGCGGCGCCGGCGTTGCGGGCGTAGACCAGCACCCGGTACGTGCCGATCGCCAGACCGGCGGTCGCCCAG
>CAZRPI010000002.1:13283-59324 GCA_964601865.1 uncultured Pelobacter sp.
CGCTGGCCGCGGCGGTGAAGGTTACCGGAGTATTGACGCTGGTCGGGCTGGCAACGCCGGGAGTCAGGGTTGCGGAGCTCGCGGGTACATAAACGGTAACCGGTATACTGACTGATTCACCGATGTTCCCGGCCGCGTCATAAGCTTTGGCAGCCAGGGTGTAGCTGCCGTTTGTTAAAGATGATGTGGTCCAGGTGAATTGGTACGGAGACGCCGTACTGGCGGCCTGCAAAGAATTGTTCACGAAAAACTCAACCTTGCTCACCCCCACGTTGTCAGATGCGCTGGCTGTAACCGGAATGGTTCCCGAAATTCTTGAATATTTTGAGGGATTGGTTATGGATACTGTTGGAGAAACCATTTCGGGTACGCCGATTATGTCGGAGTAGGCGCTCTCGTCGCCGGAGGTGTTGTAGGCGGTTACCGCAAAATAGTACGCATGGCTGGAATCAAGACCGCTGATGGTTGCGGATGTGGTGTTGTTCCCCACATCGATCGGAGCACAACCGTCAAAGGGAGGAAAAAATGAGTCGGCCTGGTAATGGACCTTGTAACCGGCAAGATCGGGGTCGGCATTGGCATCCCACTGAAGGGTCACAGTTGTTGCAAAGCAGGCTGTTTGACCGATCAGAAAAATAACCATGGTAAAGATCATAGAAGGGAATAATCTGACTTGCCCTCTTGTGGCCCCTTTCCCAATCTGGATATTCATCAGTCCTCTCCTGTTCCATGCAAACAATAATGCCGTGTTGCGATTGCACCACACCCCTGCTATCGTTTACAAAAAACCGGGACCAACATACCTTTGCCGTAATTTCGGCGACCCGACTGTCTCAGAGAGATCCTGTAGGCTTTGCCCCCTCTCACGGATGGTTCAGTTTTTTCGCACTCCCCTGTAATTATTCCCCGGATCGCAAAACGACCTATCAATAACATGCCTGCCTTCACGAAACGCAAACATTCCGGCTCGTTTTTAATGAATAATTCTCACCCGGTCCCGCAGAGGTTACAACAAAAATACCATAAAAAACAAAATATGCCACTCATTACTGGCCGTATCATATTAAAAAACAAGTGAAAACAACAAACTTCAAATTCCAGTGACATAGCAAAATGTAAACGAGGATTACGCCTTAAGTGAATGTTACGGGAGATAAAGATATGAGAAGACCCGGCTGGTTGATTGGGGAGACAGCGGAATTGAGGGCTGGGATCGTGGAGGTTCTGGTTATAGTATGAACCATGGCCAATCGGGAAATACGCATGACCGAAGTTCAGTGTTTGTGATTACGTCCGGCTGTCCATCTGTTTGCCGATTCACATCGAGAATGCTGGTTGAGGGGGGGCCGTTGAGAAAATTGCCGGGGCGCTCCGGGAGAATTTATCCGCCCTGATTCAAATCCACGTACCTGTTACCTCCCGAATGCGGAATCCTCTCAAGCCCTTCCGACTTTTCGTTGAGGGCCGTATCGATAATCAGATCGCAGACATCCTCAACATAGAAAGATCCGAGGCGAGAGAGACTGATCGAGTCGGCATCATGGTTGAGACATCCCAGATCCCCCAGTTTCTCAAGGAGCGGCTCGAAAACACCGAAGGGTTCTTCGGCGTACTCATCGTAGAAACGCCTGGAATCGAGACCGCTCTTGATTTGCAGACCCAGGATAAGCGATCTGTACATGCGCTCCCGCTTTGACAGATTGAGGTATCTCCCGATGGGTGGTATGCCCCTGTCGATCAGGCGTGAATAGATGGGAAGTTCCTCGTGTTTGTCATAGCAGATGGTCCTTGATGAAGAGCGGGTTCGCGTACCAAATGCAACTATCGGCATTTCCCTGAGCCAATGGTAACGGTAACACCATTGTTTGTCGCTGCTGAAACGCCCGTTCTGCTCATAGCCGTGCTTTTCCATCCACTCCTGGGTCATGAATATCATTTCAAAAAGCTTATCATCGTCAACCATCAACTCGGGTCTCGCCCTGTACAATCCGGCGACCAGCGGATTGACAATCTCATGCCTGATATATTCGATTGAATCGGGGCGGATCGCCTCAAGCAGTTCCAGATCATACCGGATTTTTTCGATGGTCTGGCCGGGAAGCCCGGTCATCATATCTATGTTAATGGCCAAACCCGCATCCTGGGTGTTTCTGACAACGTCACGGATCTGGGATGGTGTATTGGATCTGTTGCAGAGGACGAGAATATCGGGATCAAAGGTCTGGCAGCCGATACTCACCCTGTTGAATCCCATGTCCGCCAATCCCCGGATTCTCCTGTTATCACCCAGGGTAAGGGGATGCGCTTCCGTGGTAATGCTGCAACCATCGGAAAGCTCTATGCACGATCTGATCTTGTCGATGATCCGCCTGAGATCGCTGTTGGAATATGAGGTTGGGGTACCGCCACCAAAGGAAATGCACCTTGCTGCCTTGCCCTCAAAAATGCCGAATGCCGAAAAGAGTTCAATCTCTTGCAGCAGGTATTCAAGGTACTGCTGCTGAATCTTCCTATCAGTTTTCTGCGGAAAGGAATTGCAGAACAGACATTCGGAAAAGCAGAACGGCAGGTGAACGTAGAGAAGAATTTCCCGTTCGGGAATAGCTGAAACCACGGTATCAAGAAACGAGCGTGCCTGGGATGGCGCCAGCATGTGAAAATGATGGGGGACAAACAGGTCCGGCTGGTTTTTGGTGTAGTTCGAAGACCCGTAAAACAGTTCGTTTCGTATCTTATGGAGAACGTCATTTCGTTCCATGCAGGGTTTCCTGTCAATTCGTCGGATTGGCCGGGCCGGCGCCCCACCGGTATTTCATCCAGGTTCAGCAATATACGGAAAGCATCATGCCGTCAATCGTGATTGCCCGCCGCTGCCCCTTCCGATTCACGCAAACTGGGCCTTGATGAATTCACGGTTCATGCGGGCGATGAACTTCACGCTGATCCCCTTGGGACAGGCGGTCTGGCACTCGTAGTGGTTGGTGCAGTTGCCAAACCCGCATTTTTTCATGGTCTCGGTCAGAGCCTTGACGCGGGAGGCCGCTTCCGGCCTGCCCTGGGGCAGAACGGCAAACTGTGAGACCTTGGCACCGGTGAAGAGCATGGCGGAGCCGTTCGGGCATCCGGCGACACAGGCACCGCAGCCGATGCACTCGGCGGCATCCATGGCCTCGTCCGCCACCGCTTTTGGGATCAGAATGGCATTGGCATCCGGGACCCCGCCGGTGTGGCACGAGATGTAGGAGCCGGCCTGGATGATGGTGTCAAGGGCGGTTCGATCTACCACCAGGTCTCGGATTACGGGGAAGGCGCGTGCGCGCCACGGCTCGATGTAGATGGTGTCTCCGTCCGTGAAATTGCGCATGTGGAGCTGACAGACCGTGGTGCGGCTCCGCCCGCCATGGGGAGCGCCGTTGATAACCTGTGAGCACATGCCGCAGATACCCTCGCGGCAGTCGTGATCGAATGCGATCGGCTCCTTGCCGGCATGGATCAGATCTTCATTGACCACATCGAGCATCTCCAGGAAAGAGTGATGTTCGGTAATATTCCTCGCGGTATAGGTTTCAAACTTCCCGGGATCGGCGGCATCTTTCTGGCGCCACACTATCAGCGTCAATGTCATTGTCTTCTGATCACCCATTACTTGTAGCTCCTTACGGCAAGAGGTACGTTATCGAACTTCAAAGGCTCCCGGTGCAGCTCCGGCGTCCTGCCCACCCCCTTGAATTCCCAGGCGCCGACGTAGCAGTAGTTGACGTCGTCGCGCCGGGCCTCGCCCTGATCCTGGTATTCAACCCGGAAGTGTCCACCGCACGATTCGTTGCGATGGAGCGCATCGCGGCAGAGGAGTTCGGCGAATTCGATAAAGTCGATGGTGCGTCCCGCGTTTTCAAGCTGCTGGTTGAATTCGGGCCCGGTCCCGCTGACCCTGACATTCTCCCAGAATTCCTCACGTATGGCAGGAATCTTTTTGAGGTTGATTTCGAGAGACTCCTTCGAACGCGCCATGCCGCAATTCTGCCACATCAGGCTGCCCACTTCCCTCATGAACTCCGTAACCGTCTTCCTGCCGTTGATTGAGAGGATTTTTTCCACATCCGCCCTGACATTATCCTCGCATTTCCTGAATTCGGCATAGTCGGTGCCGCTCTCCCCCGGCCTCATCGTGGCCAGATAACCGCCGATGGTGTAGGGGATGACGAAATATCCGTCGGCCAACCCCTGCATAAGAGCCGAAGCGCCCAGACGGTTCGCTCCGTGAACGGAAAAATTGGCCTCCCCCAGAACGAACAGTCCCGGAATGTTGCTCATCAGGTTGTAATCGACCCACAGTCCCCCCATGGCGTAATGGGGCGCCGGGTAGATGCGCATCGGACGTTCATAGCCGTTCTCATCGGTGATTTTCTCATACATTTCAAAGAGGTTGCCATAACGCCCGCGGATCGTATCCTCGCCCAGGCGACTGATTGAGTCGCCGAAATCGAGATAGACTCCCCGCCCCCCCGGACCGACCCCGCGCCCCTCGTCGCAGACCTCCTTTGCCGCCCTTGAGGCTATGTCCCGGGGCGCCAGGTTGCCGAACGAGGGGTACTTGCGCTCCAGGTAGTAATCCCGGGCCTCCTCGGGAATCTCGTTCGGATGCCTGCTGCAATCCTCCCTCTTCCTGGGAACCCATACCCGGCCGTCGTTGCGCAGTGATTCGGACATCAGGGTCAGTTTTGACTGGTAGTCACCGGCCTGGGGAATGCAGGTGGGATGGATCTGGGTATAGCACGGGTTTGCCAGGAAAGCGCCCTTCTTGTAGGCCCTCCAGATCGCGGTGACCGAACACCCCATGGCGTTGGTCGACAGATAGAAAACATTGGTATAGCCACCACTGGCAAGACAGACGGCGTCCGCGGCATGGCTTTCGATCTCGCCGGTTATCAGGTTCCGCACCGTGATGCCGCGGGCAACGCCGTCAATCACCACCAGATCGAGCATCTCGCGGCGATTGAGCATGGTGACGCTGCCCGCACTGATCTGGCGCGCAAGCGCCGAATAGGCGCCCAGCAGAAGCTGCTGACCGGTCTGGCCGCGGGCGTAGAAAGTCCTGGAAACCTGGGCGCCGCCGAAAGAGCGGTTGTCAAGATACCCGGCATAATCACGGGCGAACGGCACACCTTGTGCGACGCACTGATCGATGATACTGTTTGAAACCTGGGCCAGACGCCACACATCGGCTTCCCGCGCCCGGAAATCGCCCCCCTTGATGGTGTCGTAGAACAGGCGGTAAATGGAGTCGCCGTCGTTGGGGTAGTTCTTGGCCGCGTTGATCCCCCCCTGGGCGGCGATGGAATGGGCGCGGCGGGGAGAGTCCTGGCAGCAGAATGCCTTGACGTTGTAACCGAGCTCGCCCAGCGAGGCGGCGGCGGAGGCGCCGGCAAGACCGGTTCCGACCACGATGATGCTGTACCTGCGCTTATTGGAAGGATTTACCAGCTTCAGATCGAAGCGGTGTTTGTCCCAACTCTGCTGAATGGGTCCGGTGGGACATTTGCCATCGAGTATCAAGGTACCCCCCCTATTTCAGGAAATCGAAAAAAATCGAGGCCGGAACGGAAACGAACCCCAGGAACAGCGCCAGCGCCACGAATGCTCCGGCCCTGACGATGCGGGGCAGAGTCCTGTCATCGGACAGTCCGAGGGTCTGGAACAGACTCTGGATGCCGTGGTAAAGATGCAGAAACAGGGCCGCCATGGCGCCGGCATAGATTACGGCGTAGGAGACGTTTCTGAAGGCCGAGACCACCATGGCAAAGACATCGACGGCTCCCTCGGAGTCCAGAATCAGATCCATGCCTGGAAACATTTTTGCGGTAAAATGCAGGATATGAAAGACGATGAAAGCCAGCAGGAGCAGACCGGTCCAGATCATGTTCTCACTGGCAAAGGTGGTTTTGCTGAGGGTTCTCACCGCATACTTCTGCTGCCGGCAGTCGCTGTTCTCGACGGTCAACTGGATGCCGAAGAACAGGTGAATGGCGATGACGGCCAGCAGAAAAGCCCTGGCTCCCCATACCACCGGAGGAAAGGCGTGCAGGTGACGGGCATAGGCGTTGATGCCGCCCGGTATCAATCCGTAGATCGTCATGTTGCCGGCCAGGTGCGCCGTAACGAACAGCAGCATGAGCAGGCCGCTGATTGCCATCAGTATCTTTCTGCCTATGGAAGAGGATAAGAATTGCATATCTTGATCATTCCTTTAGTAATGGGATAAACTCTTCGCTGGCCGGCGGGATTTACCATCAGGCCCCGTGCCGATGCGCGACGCACGATAATTCCCACAGGGGTCAAACCTGACATCATTAACTCTGCGGAAAAAGTTTTACGTATATACACTAACCGCATGACAAAATCCAGACAATCGGCATTCCGGAGCTCCCGGAACCGGGTAAAAAAGTTGTTTATCTACCACAAAAGACCGGAGTCATCCATTGAAATTCAACCTCATCAAAAAAGACAGGGACAGTTCCGCCAGACTCGGTATTATCACGACAACGCACGGTGAAATACCGACACCCATCTTCATGCCGGTGGCCACCCACGGCGCCATGAAACCGCTCACGCCGGTCCAGATCGCCGAGACCGGCGCCAGGATCATCCTCAGCAATACCTACCATCTTCACCTGCAACCGGGAGAGGGTCTGGTGAAGAAAGCCGGGGGGCTGCACAGGTTCATGGGATGGGACAAACCGATTCTTACCGACTCGGGCGGTTTTCAGGTTTTTTCGCTCCCCAACAAACGGATTACGGAGGAGGGGGTCTTCTTCAGGCATGAAATCAGCGGTGAAGAGATCTTCCTGGATCCTGCCGGCGCCACCCGCATCCAGCAGGATCTGGGCGCCGACATCATCATGGCCTTCGATGAATGCATTCCATACCCCTGTGAGCGGGAATACGCCGAACAGTCCACCAGGAAAACCATCAGGTGGCTCAAAAAATGCCGTGAAGCCATGAGCGACAACGGCCAGGCCTTGTTCGGGATTATCCAGGGAAGCACTTACGAGGACCTTCGGGTGTTTTGCGCGAAAGAGATGCGCGCCCTCGACCTGCCCGGTTACGCCATAGGCGGCGTCAGCGTGGGCGAGGGGCTGGAACTGCTGAAAAAAGTGGTCTCTTGGACCGCACCCCACATGCCCGAAAACAGACCCCGTTATCTCATGGGAGTGGGTCTGCCGGAGGATATCCTGGAAAGTGTGGAACGGGGTATGGACATGTTCGACTGCGTCATTCCCACGCGTTATGCCCGCAGCGCGACCCTCTTTACCCGGCGCGGGAAAATCCGCCTGACGAACAAAAACTACAAGCGGGATTTCTACCCCATTGACAAAAACTGCACCTGCTATACCTGCCGGAATTTCACCAGGGCGTACCTCCACCACCTCTTCGCCGCCAACGAAGTGCTCTCGGCGGTTCTTTCGGCCATCCACAACGTGCATTTTTATCTGGCCATGATGGAGGAAATCCGTTCGGCCATCGCAAATGATCGTTTCCCGGAATACAAGAGAAATTTTCTGAGCGAATATCTGGAGGGAAACAGGCAGAAAAGGCGCACCTAGCGCCTTATTCTCTGATCAAGCTCGATATCCAGGCTTTTCAGCCGCTCGATGGTCTGTCGCAGCTCCCGGTTGTCGCGACTCAGGGAGAGGTTGAGTTCCCTCAGATTCTTCAACTCCCGCTGTTTGCTGCGGGGGAATTTCGTACTCTCCAGGTACGTCATGAGCGGCGCCGCCTGGTAGGTCCAGATACTCCTGGGAAACTCGTTTTCGAGCCGCTCCAGCAGGAACTGGGCCCGTACCGGCCCCCTCCCCCCCTCGTCACGCACGTTTAACAGAGCCAGCCTGAAAAGCGCCTCGTCGGTTATGCCGTTAACGGTCGATGCGGCAACGACCTTCTCCAGCAACTCCCGGGCCTGCTGTTCCTTGCCGGACTTCAGATTCTGCAGCGCCCCGGCAAAGGAACGTTCCTGATCCGAGAGCGCCCGCGGCTTCGGAAACAGCTGGCTGTTGACGCCGCATCCCTGGGTCAGCAACGCGACCAGAATGAACGCGGCAATTCTGGAATTCAATCGGCTATGTCTCAACGACTCCCGCCTCCCGCACGATGATATAGTTGCTCCCTGACGACTCCTTGACGCGATCCTTCACCGCCGCGGCGGCTGTCGCAATTTCGGCCGCGCTCGCGTATCTGCCCGGCTGGCAGCTGAGCGCCGCAATGGAGATGGAGATCAACGGGAAATTACGGCGCACCCCATAACGGTCAACCCCTCCTATGTAACCGGCCGCTCGGTCCTCCGCGGAATAATAGGACGGGATCATTGCGTCCACATCCCGGATAACGGCCTGGCACGCGGCCTTTGCCAGCTTCGAGTCAATAATCACCACGAAATCGTCACCTCCGATATGCCCGACAAAGGCGTCCGGGTCGTTCAGGCGCTTCACCGCGTTGTAAATGACCTGGCTCACGTCCCTGATCAGGTCGCTGGCCCTGATGTAGCCGTAGTGATCGTTGTAGGACTTGAAATTGTCCAGGTCCAGATAACACATGGCGAACGGTATACGGTCGCGCAATCGTCTGTTGATGGAACGCTCAATGGCGATGTTTCCCGGCAGGCGGGTCAGAGGGCTGGCGTCAAGGCTGTACTCCTCAAGTTCCTTGAGACGCGCCGCCATTACCATGAAGTCGCGGGACAGTTCACCGATCTCGTCTCCGGGAGGTATCTGCGGATCATAGTCGAACTCACCCGCGGCAATCCGGTGCGTTGCCTTCTGGAGTTTGCTGATGGAAGTGGCGAATGAATAGATCATCAAACCGGCGACCAGCAGGGAGACCGCCACGCCGCCCACCGCCAGTCCCATGGAACGGGACACGGTATCCGCAACTTTTTCGTCCGAGGTCTTCAGTTTCTTCTCCAGGGAGAGGAGCTGGTCCTCACGAATTTTCCCGATGGTGTAGTCGATCCTGTCAACGATCTCCCTCATGGCTTCATTCCGGACGGGACGTCTTGCGAACAGATCATCGGTCAGGCCCGAATATGCGGCGTACTGTTTTTCAAGGATCAGCAGGTTCTTTCCCGGATACACCCGTTTGAGCGAAGCCATCGCCGTCCGGAATTTTTCGGCATTCTGATCGAACAGTTCCTTGAATTCGTCCTGCTTCAGGATCTGGAAGCGGCCGGCGTAACGCTGCTGAGCCAGCATCAGTTCGCGCATGGTAATGGTCAGAGTTGCGGCGGTCAGGTCATTGCGGGCGATCTCGGTCTCCATCCTGTGCATGACGCCCAGATTGTTCACGGAATAAACCAGGGCGCCCATCATGCAGGACACACTGATGGCAAAACTGATGAACAGTCTGGTTATCAGCCGCAGGCGCGGCAGTCCCAGGAATGGCATGAAAACGACCTCTCCACGAAAATTCGGTAAGTTTGCATGGTAGTACAGACTATTCCAGGATGCAACCCATTGAAGCCCCATGGAGGGGCAACGGGCTAAAATTCATTGCAAACCTCCGGGGTCGGAGCTATACAGAGCCGTAGAGACGCATTGCAATGCGCCTCTACAAATGTTCATCATGAATGCAATCTCGAATTGCAACAAATAATTCAACGGAGGTTTTCTATCCCTCATGTACTTGCCATCCAGCCCGTTCACCAGAGTATTCATTTCTTCGATAATCCTCGTGCTGCTTCAGGGGTCGGCATACGCCGATGAGGGCGCCTGCGGTCCCGCGGCGCCAGGTGAAGAGCAACTCGTCACCCTTCAGCGGGAAAACGCCTCCCTCTCAGGGAAAATCAAACGGCTTGAGGAGGTCAGGTGCATCCCGGTCATCCACCTGCGCCACAGGAAAATGCAACGTTTGCTGGAAACCACCTCGGATGTCAGGGCACAGCGCCGGACCACGGGCGACTTTCAGGGATTCGTCAGGTGGATGGACAGCAACCTGGCCGGATACAACAGATATATCAGGGCCGGTTCCTATGCGGCAATCATCGGACGGGCGCTGCCCATTCCCTATGCGGGGCAGGCCTCCGTCTTCGCCAAGTTCCTTGCCCAATTCACCGCGGCGCTCAACGATTCCTCAGTGGCCATGACCAGATACCTGGACTCATCCCAGAAATTCATTTCCATGGTCGAACGGATTCAGAATGCCGGTGGAACCGACGGGGGAGCGGTAACGGAGGCCATCCGGTTTGCTGACCAGCGGATGCTGACGGATATGAACGACGCCCGGAACAGGCTTGCCACGGTATCCGAGCTTTCCTCCGGCGCCCTTTCCTTTCTGGCCAGCCTCAACCATCTCGTCAGCAACGCGGATGACTGTTGGAGCAGGGCAAAGGGAATCCTGAAAAAGGAAACGGAACCGAAGGAAAAGAGCTACATCCGTGAGAGCATGGAAAACCTGAAGACGCGGGCGGACGGCTTCAATAAAAGGCTCAACGGCTTCGACGAACTGGGGAAAAAAGAAACCGCCAGCGTGAAATCACTGGCGGTTTACGATGAACTGGAGCATGAGGCCGCCCGGAGCGGCTTACTTGAATAGGGTTACGATTCCGTCATCGAGGTCGTACTTCGCGGCCACGATCCTGACTTTCTTTTCCTCCACCAGTTCCCTGATGATCTTGGACTGGGCGGGCAGATTGGCCGCGATACGCTTGGCGTTTATGTCGGCCGCGCATTCAACGACGGCGCTCTTCCTGGTTTTTGCGCAGTTCTTGTCCGTCTTGCACGCCTCGCACTCCTTCATGGCGGCATCGACGGCCGGCTGGATGCTACCGGTAAGCGCGTCAAGGTTCGGGCTGCCCGTTGATTTGCCGCCTGCCTGAACCGTTGCCGTCACGGCGCCGCAGCGCTCATGCCCCAGAACCATGATCAGGGGTGAACCGAGATGTTCGGCGGCGTATTCAATGCTGCCCAGCACAACCGGGTCGGGAATATTGCCGGCAACTCGGATGACGAAGATCTCACCCAGGCCCTTGTCGAAAATGATCTCGGGCGGGAGACGGGAATCGGAACAGGAAAGAATGATGGCATAGGGTTTCTGAGACGTCGCCAGACTCAGGCGGGTCTTGGCATCACTGAGTTTGGCCCCGGTCATCCGTCCCTTGACATAGCGTTTATTTCCCGCCATCAGTTTCTGCAACGCCTGATCCGGCGTCAGGGAAGATCCGCCACTGGCGAATCCCGCCGCGGCCACCCCCAACGCAAGCGTCATGGCACCCAGAAATGTCGCGATCCTGACAACTACACCTTTTTTAAACATGACCTACTCCCTTCGATTAATTTTGTACTAATGTAAATATCCTGCCGCCACTGTCAACCTTTTTTTGAGACTAAGGATCCCTTGCCTTGCCGTATTACGCGCGCTATAACGATCCAACCCACTGCCATACGAGGAGGAAATATTCGATGAAATCAGACCCGGCTTCCTTTGAAAAGCTTGTTTCCATCATGCGTCGCCTGCGCGGCCCGGGCGGCTGTCCCTGGGACGCGGAGCAGACCCATGAAAGCCTGACGCGCTATCTTCTGGAAGAGGCCTATGAAGTGATTGAGGCCATCGAGACGCAGTCCATGGAACACCTGAGGGAAGAGTTGGGGGATCTGCTGCTCCAGCCGGTTTTTCACGCGGCCATTGCCGAAGAATCCGGGGCGTTCACCATGGATGATGTCATCCGGACCCTGTGCGAAAAGCTCATCCGCCGCCATCCCCATGTCTTCGGAACCATGGAAATCAGTGACAGCAATGCCCAGGTGGAAAACTGGGAACGGATCAAGAAAGACGAAAAGGGCGTTGAACGGAACTCGGCCCTGTCGGGCGTCCCCTCCCACCTGCCGGCGCTGCTGAAGGCCCAGAAGATTACCGAAAAAGCCGCGCGGGTCGGTTTTGACTGGGAACACGTGGATCATGTCTTTGCCAAGGTCATGGAAGAGTTGCACGAATTTGAAGAGGCAATGGCGGGCAACGACAACGACCGCATGGAGGCTGAACTCGGTGATCTCCTGTTCGCCATCGTCAACCTGGGTCGCTTCCTCTCCATAAATCCTGAAGATGCGTTACGAAAAACCATCAGCCGCTTCCAGAAACGTTTCCGTCATGTGGAAGAAAGCCTCAATGCCCGGGGTCGGCAGATGAGCGACACACCCCTGGAGGAGATGGACCGCCTTTGGGAAGAGGCGAAGAGGCTCGAAAAAGGAACCGCCTGAGCGGGAAGCGCTGAAAGATCGGGGATATCAGGGGCATGTTCGCGCTTATCAACACATTCTGGGGAAAACATGTTGATAACCATGTTTATGAATTGCGAAAGTAACAACCGTGCAACGTTTTTTTTCGGTTTGCCGTTTTTTTGAACATGAACATTTGTATTTAATTTCAAATGGTTACAAGATTTATTGAGATTTTGGACAGTTAGCGCTTTATTACAAACGGAACCCGTGTCAAGTTTTTTATCGTGCCAAAACCACCTGTTCATAACCATCTTTTTTCGAGACCGGCACGCTCCCCCGTAAATTCAACCCCTTTCGCCGGCAGTTTTTTTCAGACATTTTTTTCCCCGTTCCGTCGTCCGGTCATTTTACCAATCAGCCGCATGACTGCCCGAGCCTCATCCGCCCCCAGCGCCATGACGCAGGCGAAGTACACGAGTACTCCGGTGGTAATGGCCCCGCCGAGGCACAATCCCTTCAACAATCCATGCCCCTCCGGCGACCAGTCTGTTGTTGAAGAGGCATACCAGACCACCACGGCCATGGGAATCGACGCAAGGAGTGATGTCAGCCCCGTACGCAGTATTCCCCGGCCGCCGAAATCTCCCATTTTCCTGCGCAGAAACCAGACGAGCAGCAGCATGTTGCCCAGCGCGGCAAGCGATGTGGCAAGCGCAAGCCCGCCATGCCCCAGAGGCCCCATCAGCGCCAGGCTGAATCCGAGATTAAGCAGAAAGCTCGCAAGGGAGGCCCAGACCGGTGTCCTGACGTCGCCCAGGGCATAAAAGGCGGGAACCAGTACGCGCGTCGCGGCCACGAACGACAGGCCGACGGAATAATACTGCAGTGCCCTGGCCGAATGCAGCGCCTTTGAGTAATCAAAAGCGCCCCCCATGAACAGGAGGCTGAAGATCGGCGTGGCGCAGATCATCAGCCCAGCCATGGCGGGGATAGTGATGAACAGCGTCAGCCGCAGTCCGAAGGAGAGGGACTCCTTCATGCCGGGAATATCACCCTCCGCGGCCTGCCTGCTCATGGAGGGGAGAACCGCCTGGGCGACCGATACCGTGAAGAGTCCCTGGGGAAATTCGAACAGACGCTGGGCATAGTAGAGGTAGGACATACTCCCCTGGGGGAGCAACGAGGCCAGGATCGAGCTGACGGTGATATTGAGGTAGTAGACACCCACTCCGAGGACTGAAGGGGCCAACAGCAGGACGATTCGGCGCAGTTCCGGGCGGCCGAAATCGAAACCGGGGCGGATACGAAAGCCTTTCATCCAGAGGACCGGCAACTGCAGCGCCAGTTGCAGCAAGCCGCCGATCAGCACCCCCGTCGCCAGCGCCGTTACCGGAACCTGAAAGAAGCCGCGGAGAAAGACCGCGGCAAGGATCATCGAGATATTCAGAAAAACCGTTGATATGGCCGGTGTGAAAAAATGGCGGACGGTATTGAGGATCCCCATGCAGAGCGACACAAGACTGATGAGGAAGATGTAGGGGAACATGACCCGGTTGAGCAGCACGGCCAGCTGGAATTTTCCGGGGACGGCGTGAAATCCGGGAAACATCAGATGAACGATCAGGGGAGAAAAGACGACTCCCGTCAGGGTCGCTCCGGCCATAACGATCGTCAGAAGGGTGAAACAGGTGTTGGCCAGTTCGCGTGCCTCCCCTTCTCCCCCCCTGATCAGGGTTTGGGAGAAGACCGGCACAAACGCGGAGGCCAAAGCCCCCTCGGCAAAGAACCTGCGCAGCATGTTCGGGATCTGGAAGGCGGCGAAGAAAGCGTCGGTGGCATAACCGGCGCCGAACAGGCGGGAGACGACCATATCCCGCGCCATCCCCATGATGCGTGACAGCATGGTGGCGGCGCCGACGACCCCCGCGGCCCGCGCGATGTTTCCCCGTTCAGACATGGCCGTCCGTTTTTTCACGCAGCGTGCGTTCCTGCCGTTCCAGCAGGCTTTTCATCGCCGCAATGCGCCCATGGACAAGTCGGGCGGAACCGGAGTCGCGAAACGTCCGCACCAGCAGAACGGAGAGTAACACAAGTGAGATCGAAGCAATTAACAGCAGAATATTCAGCAGCGTCAATGGTGTAATCATGGCATGGTTCCGCCCCGACGGTAGGTTTTAGGCCCATTACCGCGTTCAGAAGTCTTGGCCGCCCCCACGACGGCAAGCGCCGCCTCAACTACTTTACGGCAGATAGGCGCCGATATAGATTACTGGATGGCCGGAAAACAGAAAATATCACAACTTAATCCATTTTTCTTCCAGATTGCGCTTGATTTCAACAATACTTCATGGTTATATCAATCAACATGAAAATATTACAGGAGGAATCATGTCACCATCACTTGTTGAGCTTACCGCAAACATTGTTTCTTCACATGCATCCGGTTCTCAAATGTCGCGCGATGAACTGATCCAGGAAATAAACACTGTTTACACTGCCCTGAAACAGCTTGAGACCAGCTCCCCGGCAGCAGAAGTAGAGGCTGCTCCGGCAGCTCCGGCCCTGACTCTGAAGAAAGCCTTCCAGAACGACCAGGTGGGCTGCATGATCTGCGGAAAAACCGGATTCAAGACCCTGACCAGACATCTCAAACAGGCCCATGATCTCAAGCCGGGACAGTACCGCAAGCAGTTCAACATTCCAGCCGGTCAGTCCCTGACCGCCAAGAGCTACTCGGAAGCCCGCCGGCAGGCGGCCAACGACAACAACCTGGCCGCAAACCTGGAAAAGGCCCGCGCCGTCAGGGCGGCCAAGAATGCCGCCGCAAAAACTAAAAAAACAGCCAAGACGCCAAAGTCCAAAAAGGCGGCCGCAAAAGCCGACGCAACGCAATCCTGAACTCTTCCCGCCATGCCGACATAAAAAAACCGCCCACCGGCGGTTTTTTTATGTCGGGGCGCCCGACAGAAGGAGTGAAAGACGGGCGAATTCCCCCAGAGACAGGGTCTCCCCCCTGCGACGGCCATCGATGCCGCATGACTCAAGAACCTCCTCCATCGTTCCCGCGGCGGCATTCAACCCGGACCTTTTCAGGCAATTGGCGAGGGTCTTCCGCCGCATGGCAAAAGCGCATTTGACCACGCTCCGGAATACGGCCTCATCTCCTACCCGCACCCGCGGCTCCGAAAGCGGGACAAAGCTCAGCACCGCCGAATCGACCTTCGGTCTCGGATGGAAACAGCCGGGTGAGACGATAAACTCCCGGCGGATATCGAACCACAGGCCGAGCAGGACCGTTGTGACCCCATAATCGGAGGTACCGGGAGGAGCGACGAGACGGTCGCCAACCTCCTTCTGAAGCATCAGCACCATGCGTGACAGCCTGGCGCGCAGTTCCAGAAACCTGAACAGCACCTGGGTGGAAATGTTGTACGGGAGGTTGGCGACAACCTTCCAGCACTCTCCGCCATCCCCCAGAAGCATATCCAGATCAATCGCCAGGATGTCGCCATCGACGACCTTCACCCGCGGATTGCCGCCGTAAAGGGAGGTCAGGTCTGCCGCCAGGGCGTGATCGAACTCCACCAGCAAAAGCCGCGCCGCCCGCTCCGCCAGTTGCCCGGTCAGAGCGCCGCGGCCGGGACCGATTTCCAGCACCGCGTCACCGGAGCCGACCGCCGCACTCGCAATAATCCGGTCAACGATATTCCGGTCCACCAGGAAGTTCTGTCCCAGCGATTTGAGGGGGCGTCTTTTCACACTCATCGCGGAGCATCCCCGATCCGCTCCATGTCCCACGTGGCGGTAACATCCATGGTCAGGGGGGAGACGGCGCCGCGCTCCAGGTAGTAATCTCCCGGCACCGCAAGCATGGCGGCATTGTCGCCGCAGAGCGACGGGGCGGGAATGCTCAGCTCGATCCCCATTTCAGAGGCCAAGGCCTGCATGCGTTGCCTCAGGCCGCTGTTGCACGCGACCCCTCCGGCCACAACCAGGCGCTTCGCGCCGGTACGGTTCAGGGCCGCCGCCGCTTTGGAAGCCAGGACATCGCACACCGCCTCCTGGAACGACGCGCACAGATCGTCGGCCTCACGGCTGGGAACGGCAACCGGGTGTTTGGCGATCCGGTTCAGCATGGCCGTCTTGAGCCCGCTGAAGCTGAAGTTGAGGCCCCCGTCGCCAATCAGCGGCCGCGGCAGCGGCACCGCGGCCGGGTCCCCCTGGCGGGCCATGGCGTCGATCCTTGAGCCGCCGGGATAGGGGAGTCCGATGATCTTGGCGGACTTGTCGTAGGCCTCGCCGGCGGCGTCGTCCAGGGTTCTGCCGAGGGTGCGGTAACGCCCGACCCCCTCCACCAGGTAGAGGCTGGTGTGTCCGCCCGATACGACCAGGGCCAGAAAGGGGAACTCGACCGGTTGTTCCAGAAAGGGGGCAAACAGGTGCCCCTCTATGTGGTGGATCCCCACAAACGGGATGCCGCGCGCGCAGGCGATGGCCTTGGCAACGGAAAGTCCCACCAGCAGGGCGCCGGACAGCCCGGGCCCGCGGGTGACGGCAACACCCCCGATCCCTTCCAGGGTCAGAGACGCCTCGCGAAGCGCCTGGCGGATTACCGGGGCAATCATTTCCAGATGTTTGCGCGAGGCGATTTCAGGAACCACACCGCCATATTCGGCGTGTATGGCCACTTGGGAGGAGACCACCGACGAGAGGATTTCACGGCCGTCGCGCACTACCGCGGCAGCTGTTTCATCACAGGATGTTTCAATAGCCAGAACTAGCATCACAGAAACCTTTGATTTGAACCTCCTGTAAAAATCCTTTTCGCCCTTCGACAGGCTCAGGGCTAACGGACTTGACCTGGTAACAGGCTGATATTCCGTTCGTGGTGAGCCGGTCGAACCATGAACGGCATACTTCTGCAAGAGGCTCGTTTGATTCGAGGAAACCGGTTGGGAAAATATGGACTCAGAGCAGATTGGCCGCCAGTTCGGCCAGTTCCGAACGTTCTCCCCTGGTCAGGGTCACGTGCGCGGCGATCTTCTCGTTTCTGAATTTCTCCACGAGATAGGTCAGTCCGTTGCTGGATGAATCCACGTAGGGATTGTCGATCTGGTACGGGTCGCCGGTCAGGATGATCTTGGTCCCCTCCCCCACCCTGGTCACGATCGTCTTGATCTCATGGGGGGTGAGGTTCTGGGCTTCATCGACGATCAGGTACTGTTTGGGGATGGATCGGCCCCGGATGTAGGTCAGCGGCTCGATATCCAGCAGCCCCATCGCCATCAGCTCCTTGTACCCCTTGCTGTGGCGTTTCTCGGCCTCATGGCCCGAGATCAGCAGTTCCACGTTGTCGAAAATCGGCTGCATCCAGGGGGTCAGCTTCTCCTCGATGTCCCCCGGGAGGAATCCCAGATCCTTGCCCATGGGAAATACCGGCCTGGAAACCAGGAGGCGGTTGTAAACGTTATCCTCCGCCACCTTGTGCAGACCGGCGGCAATGGCCAGCAGCGTCTTGCCCGTGCCGGCCTTGCCCACCAGCGTCACCAGCTTGATATCGTCATCCATCAGCACGTCCAGGGCAAAGGATTGCTCGCGGTTGCGGGGGAAAAGACTCCAGACCCCCTCCTTCGGTATCTTCCGCACCGGAACGATCCGGGATGCGGCCGCGTCAAAGCGGCAGACCGCGGTGTGGGCCGGATTGGAGCTCTGGCTGATACAGACGAATTCGTTCGGAAACAGATCTTCAGGGGCTTCCAGCCACCCCTGACCGTAAAACCGGTCGATTGCCTCGGCGGAGACCTCGATGCTGCGGGTCCCGGAGTAAAGATCCTGAATATCGATCTTGTCGGACTCGTAATCTTCCGCGATCAGACCGATCGCATCCGCCTTGATGCGCAGATTGGTATCCTTGGTCACAAAGATCAGCGGGCGGTCCGGGTTCTGGTCGCGCATGTTCAGGGCCATGCCCAGAATGCGGTTGTCGGCGCTCTGGCCGTGCAACTCCACCGGCAGTCCCTGCAGATGCTTCTCCGAAAACATTTCCACCCTGAGGATTCCTCCACCCGGTAACTGCACCCCCTCGGCCAGGGTCCCCTTTTCGCGCATGGCGTCCAGGATCCGCGAGACCTGCCTGGCATTGCGTCCGGTTTCGTTCGAATCTTTCTTGAAACGGTCAACTTCCTCGATCACCGTAATCGGCACAATGATGTTGTTGTCCTGAAACTTGAAAAGGGCCTGGGGATCGTGCAGCAGTACATTGGTGTCGAGGACGAAATTTTTCATATGATTCCTTTATTGCGGGTATTGACAGAAAACGGTAACAAAGAACTCGAAAATCGGGACAAAACGGATGGGGATTCGTTCCCAGTCATCAGTCACCAGTCGTTAATCTTACAACGGCATCGCAGAAAATAGCAATCTCGTCGTGGGTGGTGAACCATCCAGGGCTGACCCGGACGGTTCCCGAGGGGTAGGTTCCCAGCGTGCGGTGGGCCTGGGGAGCGCAGTGCAGGCCGGCCCGCACCGCGATATCGAAGTCTCTGTCAAGGGAGAACGCCAGAGCCGATGAATCGAGGCCGCCAACGGTGAAGGAGAGCACTCCGCTCCGTTCGTCCGGCCGGGAAGGGCCGTGGAGGGTGACATTGGGGATTCGCCGCAGACATGCCGCGATCATCTCCGCGTCCTCCCTCTCCCTCCGGCCTATGTGGTTGACACCCTGGGCCATGACGTACTCCACACCGGCCCCCAGCCCGGCGATTCCGGGAAGATTATGGGTGCCAGCCTCGAACCCTTCGGGCATGACGCGGGGCTGTTCCGGGGCCGAAGAGCTGCTGCCGGTGCCTCCGGCCAGCAGCGGCCTGAGCTCGATCCCCTCGGCGACGTACAGAAAACCGGTGCCCTGGGGACCGAAAAGTCCCTTGTGTCCCGGCGCCGCCAGCAGGTCGATTCCCATGGCGATTACATCGATGGGAACGGAGCCGGCGGACTGAGCCGCATCCAGCAGGAACAGCGCGCCGGCCTCGCGCGCAATGGCGGCAATCCGCTCAACCGGCTGGACGGCGCCGCACACGTTGGAGACATGTCCGATTGCCACCATGCGTGTACTGGGCCGGAGCGCGGCCCGGATATCATCCGGGTCCACGAGACCGGCCCCGCACGCCGGCACAATCGTGAGTTCTATGCCCTCCTCCCGCAGGGCATGGAGGGGACGCAGCACGGAATTGTGCTCCATGGTCGTGGTAATTACGTGGTCGCCGGGAAGGAGCCCCCCCCGCAGGGCGAGGTTCAGGGACTCGGTGGCGCTGTGGGTGAATACGATCCGTGATGAATCCGGAATTGAAAAGAGGGAGGCGATGGTTTCCCGGGTCCTGAAGAGCAGACGGGAGGCATCCAGCGACCGGGCGTACCCTCCGCGCCCCGGAGACGCGCCGATCTCGCGCATGGCATGCATGACGGCCAGATAGACCGTTTCCGGCTTGGGGTATGATGTGGCGGCATTATCGAGATAGATTGACATGGGAGCTGCCGATCTCACCGGCCGGGTTTTTCAGGCAGCCAGGGGAAAAAATCGATCCTGCCGTAACGGGAATTCCTTGCGCCGTCATGGAGTTTGGCGGCAATGTCCCTTTCGCCGGCGCTACCCCACCAGTTCCGGACTGCGCTGACGTTCTCACGTCCCCTGTTTGCCAGGTTGTAACCGCTGTTTCCCATGAACGAACTCTCCCAGATCGCGCTTTGCCCGTCTTCCAGCCGGACGGCGTCGCCCCGGGTATCGGCAAACAGGCTCTGACGGATCATGATGCGCGACGAGACCAGGTCGAGACCGACCTCGCGGTTACCCACGAAACGGCTCCCGGCGATCTGCCCCACGCCTCCGCGCAGATGGACGCCCCCGGTTCCCGGCAATTTCACATGAAACCATCCTGATGCGGCATTCGTCGGCGTCGATTCCGAACCGCTCGCTCTCTTTGACCTTCACCTCCTGCATCTCCAGCGTACTTCTCACGGCCGCGACCCCCCGCCGGCTATGAACGAACGTGCCGTCCCGCAGATCGAGTTCGCTGTCCAACGCCTCCAGTCCGGTATCGCAACGCTCCAGCGTGACCCTGACCAGTTTCGCAACGCTGTCCCGCAGGAACATTCCGTTCCGGCTCCGGATAACCGTTGCATCGGTCATGGAAAAATTCGAGAAGCGGGCCTCGATGCCGGTCACCGCCCCCTCGATACGCACATGTTCCAGACGGTTCCGCTTTTCGCTGGAGAGGAGCAGTATTCCCTCCCACCCGGCATCGCCCCCCACCGCGTCACCGGGCGCGAAAAACACCGGCCGGCCGGGAAGGCCGCGAACGTCAATCCTTCCCATGACCACAAGGCGCGGCATCTGCCTCAGAATGGGAGATTTCATGAACCTCACCACCGTACCCGGCTCAATTCTCACGGTCGCCTGGGACGCTATGACCAGGTAGCCGCGCACCAGCACCGTCCCCCTCCAGGTGACGTCCTCGGTGAGGGTGGTGTTTTCATAACTGGTTTCGCCCGCGGAGCCATCCGGGGCTGCGCCGGAAAAAGCGTTGTCGGCTGGAGGGGAATTCCCTGCCTGATCACCTGCTGGGGAGGGTTGCGACGCCTGTGTGGCGGTAAGCGGGGACAGGGGAGGAACGCCGGAATCGGCTCCGGACGCCACATCGCCCGGCTGCGCGGCCAGAAACGCCGAACAGCCGATAAGGAACAACTCGAGCAGTGAAACGATGATCACCCTGCAGAAACGGTTGCGGAAAGCTGGACTCAAGTAACGTTTCCCCTCGAAACCAGGACCCGGTTCCTTCCGGCTTTTTTTGCCTGATAGAGCAGCTGATCGGCCATGGCAAGAAGCGTAAGGGAGCAGACGGCGTCCCTGGGGTAACAGGACACCCCCATACTGACCGTGACCGGAGAATCATTGGGGCTGAGCAACAGTTTTCTGCTTTCGTTCATGACCCGCTGCCTGATGCGTTCAGCAACCCTGTGGGCGCTATCGAGATTCGTTTCCGGCAGAATGACTACGAATTCCTCTCCGCCGTAACGAAACGCGAAATCGATGCTTCTGACGGTTTTCCTAAGCACGCGCCCGATGGCCGCAAGGATGCGATCGCCGAAGTGGTGTCCATAGGTATCGTTGAACTGTTTGAAATTGTCAACATCGATCATGATGATGGAAAAGGGAAGACCATCCCGCTTCGCCCGCTCATACTCCTGGGGCAGCACCTTGTCAAAGTAACGCCTGTTGTTCAGCCCTGTCAAGGCGTCATTGATGGCCATCTTCTGGGTTTCCTCGTGGAACTTCGCGTTCTCGATGGAAATGGCGGCAAACGAGGCCAGAACGGAGAGCTGTGAAATGCGGTTTTTATCGAAGGTGCGCGGTATGTAGTCATTCAGGTGGACAATACCGTGAATTGAGCTCTTTGTCACCAGCGGGATGGTGATCAGTGAACGCACATTCCTGTGGGCAACGAAATCCCCGTGGGATACATAACCGGACATCCCTTCATCGGCCTGACCGATGTCTTCCAGATAGTAAACCTCGTCCTCTCTGAGCAACCGGTCCGTGTGCCCGCCGGGCGCCACGGCCCATACATTGCAGATCACGCCGCATTTTTCAAGTCCGATATGTGCGCTCAACGTCATCCTGCCGCTGCACTTGTCGTAGAGCGCAAGCCTGCCGATGGGCATTTCCATGAAGCCGGCCATGCCGCGCAGAATGGTCCACAGAAGGGTATCGAGTTCGAGTGAAGAGACGGTGGCCTGCGCGATGCCGAGCAGATCATTCAGGGCGCGCACCTGCCCCCTGAGTTCGTACGACCTGCACTTGTTACAGACGGGCGTTAATGGCATCGGTCAACATGCTCCTTGATAATCAATTTTATTATTTATCACATTTATTCCTACACGCAATTTTTTTTAATATTTTTTCTCTTTTTTTCCGGCTCCTGTTCCTGTTCCCCGCGGGAGGCCCGGGGGACAAACCGGAAAACGCCGCCGATCCGGAAAGATGTTTGCAAATGCTTTCAACCTGTTAGACAAAATTTACATATTATGTTGACTTATCATATATGTTGTGGTTAATTCTCACGAAGCATACAAAATATTGTGTTGCGCCTATCCATTGCCGACACAGCCCAAACTGCCGATTTGGCGGATATTTATTCGTAGCAACCAAGAGGGACGGGATGAAAAAAGAAAACTCTAATGACGCCGTGACCGGCCTGACGAAAAATGCACTGACCGTACTTGAAAAACGCTACCTGAGGCGGGATGACGCGGGAAAACCGCTCGAATCACCGGCCGACCTGTTCCGCAGAGTCGCCGACACCATCGCCGCCGCCGACATGGTATTCGACAAGAATGCCGATACCAAGGCTCTCGGTGACGCCTTCTACCGCATGATGACCAATTTCGAGTTTCTCCCCAACTCGCCGACCCTGATGAACGCCGGCCGCAAGCTGGGCCAGCTTTCCGCCTGCTTCGTCCTTCCGGTGGGCGACTCGATGGAAGAAATCTTTGACGCGGTCAAATACACCGCCCTGATCCATAAATCGGGAGGGGGAACGGGCTTCTCCTTCTCGCGGCTCCGTCCGGCCAACGACGTGGTCAGCTCCACCACCGGCATTTCCAGCGGTCCGCTCTCGTTCATGCGGGTCTTCGACATCGCCACCGAGACCATCAAGCAGGGCGGGACCCGGCGCGGCGCCAACATGGCCATACTCAGGGTCGACCATCCCGATATCATGGGCTTCATCATGTGCAAGGCCGACCAGAAGCAGCTGAACAACTTCAACATCTCGGTCGGCCTCACGGAGGAGTTCATGGCCGCGGTGGAGCGCGACGAGGATTACCGACTCATCAATCCCCGCAACAACAGGGAGCAGGGAAGCCTCAACGCCAGGAAGGTGTTTCAGCGCATCGTGAAACAGGCGTGGGAAAACGGCGAGCCGGGCATCGTCTTCCTGGACCGCCTGAACCGCGACAACCCCACGCCCGGAATGGGAGCGATCGAGTCCACCAACCCGTGCGGCGAGCAGCCGCTCCTCCCCTACGAATCCTGCAACCTGGGCTCCATCAACCTGGGCAGGTTCGTGGCTGACGGCGCCATCGACTGGAACAGGCTCAAGAAAACCGTTCACAACGCGGTACGTTTTCTGGACAACGTCATCGAGGCGAACAGCTACCCGCTGCAGCAGATCCATGACATGACCCACGGAAACCGCAAGATCGGCCTGGGGGTCATGGGGTGGGCCGACATGCTGATCCTGCTGGGCATTCCCTACAACTCCACGGAAGCGGTCAAGCTCGCCAAGAAGGTGATGAAGTTCATCAACGACGAGGGGCACCAGGCGTCACGGGAGCTGGGGAAGCAGAGGGGCTCCTTCCCCAACTTCAACGGATCGGTCTTTGACGGGAAAGACGCCGAACCGATGCGCAACGCAACGGTCACCACCATTGCCCCCACCGGCACCATTTCGATCATCGCCAACGCCTCATCGGGCGTGGAACCGCTCTTTGCCGTCTCCTACATCCGGACGGTCATGGACAGGGACGTCCTGGTGGAGGTGAATCCGCACTTCGAAAGAATCGCCAGGGAACGCGGATTCTATTCGGAAGAACTGATGAAGCGTATCGCCGAGCACGGTTCGGTGCACGACATCGCCGAGGTGCCGCCTGACGTCAGGGAGCTGTTCGTCACCGCCCACGACATATCCCCGAAAGATCATATCCAGATGCAGGCGGCGTTCCAGCTCTACACCGACAACGCCGTGTCCAAAACCGTCAACTTCCCCAATTCGGCGACCATCGCCGATGTTGAGAGCGTCTACATGCTGGCCTACCAGACCGGATGTAAGGGGGTCACCATCTACCGCGACGGTTCGCGCGACGAGCAGGTTCTTACCACGGCCAGGAAGGAGGAACCGACGCGCGAAACCGCCCGGCCGGAGGAGGAGAAGAAGGTCGTCAAACGGGAGCGTCCCAGGTCCCTCAAGGGATGCACCCACCAGATGCAGACCGGCTGCGGCCCGCTGTACGTAACCATCAACGAGGACAAGAACGGCCTGTTCGAGCTTTTCACCACCATGGGCAAGGCAGGCGGCTGCGCCGCCTCCCAGAGCGAGGCCATCGGCCGGATGGTTTCACTGGCCTGGCGTAGCGGCGTGCAGGCGCGCCAGGTCATCAAGCAGCTCCTCGGCATCTCCTGCCACTGCCCTTCGGGCTTCGGCGACAACCGGGTGCTCTCCTGCGCCGACGCCGTTGCCAAGGCCATCCAGACCCATCTGATCGACAACGGTTACGATGAGAGCAAGGTGGTCACGGCCCACCAGGAGCGCGGCGCCTGCCCCGAATGCGGCGGAGTCGTGGAGCACGAGGGAGGCTGTTCGGTCTGCCACGTCTGCGGCTATTCCGAGTGCGCCTGAGATCGCTCCAGTAGTCTCAGGTTATCTTGCGAGCAGTGCACAATCACTATCAGTCTGTTGAATTATGCACACCAAGCTCCACCAGGAACCGAGCTTGACATTTTTTGGCAATCGAACTATGTTTTGAAAAACTGAACAGCCGGATACACGACACTACTCAACCATCCGCGAGGATGGGGCGGAAAGCCTCAGGATCTCCAGCAGACAGCCGGGTTGCCGAAATATCTCACGATGCTCGGCAACCTTTTTTTGTTGCAACAACCTGTGGTTTGAGAGAAAAAAAACGCGTCGGGGAGGATGATGTTATGCGGCTCAAAAGAATGTCGCTCCCGGCTCTCTGCGTTTTGCTGCTGAGCGTACCCGTTTCCGCCGACAGCGGCTTCAGGGAAGGGGGCAGGGAGATTGGACAGGGTTTCAGGAAACTGGGACAGGCAACCGGCTCGGTCTTCATCGAGTCCGGCAGATGCATCGGAGATGTCTTCAGACGGATAACCCGGGTTACCGGACAGGCGTTCAGGGACGCGGGCAGGAAGAGCGGCGAGGTCTTCAGGAAAAGATGACGCAACCATTCAGAAATCCAGGAGACAGAATTCAGAAGGATAAACCAACTGGTTTCCCCTCTGCCGGTTAATTCTGCCGTTCACAGCTTGAAGGCGCCGGAAGATATCAGCAGTTTTGGCAAAATATTCTGAATTCCGGCTTCAGACTGCTGAAAATTTAATATGAAAGAGAGGAAAACACAATGCGCTCGAAGTTGTTTCTGACGCTGTTCGCCACGGCGACGGTACTTGCGGCCACGATTCCGCCGCAGGCCAGGGGGGATTTTCACGGTCCTCCCCTTCCCCCGCTTCCTCCTCCGGTTGTCGTTGCCCCCGTTCCGCCGCCCCCTCCGGGCCCCCCTGTAGTGGTTGTCGACGGTTACCTCCCCCCGCCGCCGGGCGTTCGCGTGTATTATTACAACAGACGCCCCTACTACTATGAGGGAAGAAGGCGGATTTACCTGGAAAGAAGACACCCGAGATACCACCACGATCACGGCCGTCACCGCGGCCACGACCGGGGCCCCGACCACGGCCATGGCCGTCACGGGCACTGAGCGACGGCGCGCTTTCCCCGCCCGCAACGGGATGCCGTAATTTCCTGTAAACTACCCGCGCATAACGCGAAAAAGACCACCCGCGCCTGGCTCGGAGTCCAGGCCCGGGTGGTCTTTCCCGTTCCACCACAGGGTTACAAAACCGTTATTCCAGGACCCTGACATCGGTAACAAAATACTCGGTTTCACCGAACATTATGGTTGGAACGCCCTTGTGCTGTTCGTACACCAGCGCAACCTTTTTCCCCACGACACCGTTTATCCTCTTGGCGACGGCGTCCTCACGGACGCTGAAGACGAATTTTTCCGGCGTGGCTCCCGGTACGGGGAGCATCTGCAGTTCCCCCTCCCAGGTCTTGACCACCCACCCCTTCTGGGAAATCTTCTGAACGAATCCGACCCGTTCCCCGCGGGAAAAGCTCCAGTGCAGGGCCAGCCAGACGTATGCCGTAAAACCCGCGATCAGAACCAGCGCCAACAGTATCAGGGATGAAAACACCTTCTTCCTGGTTATTGCCATACTACCCTCCAGTATGAGTACATTCAGTAGACGTGGGGATCGGGGTTCTCCAGCATCGGGTTCAGGCGTACCGCTAGGGAAAAGAGGTAGGGATAATCCTGTTTGAGATGCTTCATATACAGGACCCATTCTCGCGAAAGATGCTTGAAAACCCGTTTTATGTCGGCGTTTATATGGTCGATGTCCGGTCTCGACATGCCATCCAGCGATTCCCGGGCATCCAGCTCTTCGACCAGATGGAAGACCGACCAGAGCAGATCCGTGAACTCTTCGTGTTCAAGCAGGAACTGGTTTTCCAACAGGCCGACCAGGAAGACGCGCCTGGAGATGAGAAAATCCTTCAGTCTCTGCTTGTCGCGGGCAGCACATTCGATTTTCGGGTCGCCCGATTTGAGAAACGCCAGCGCACCCTGGAAATCGGCCTCTTTCCACTGCGGCGTGATGTGGAGCTCCTTCCGGATAACATCGCACCTGACCACATACCCGGACAGTTCCCTGAGCAGACGATTGCCCACCTCGCTGAAAAAAACGCCGATCACCATGTTCAGCTTGCTCATGATGGCCCGGCGTTCACGTTCACGCATGACCTGTTCGAACATGACCGCGACGAAAATGACATAGACCGGCAGAAACGCCAGGTTGCCCAGGAAGCCCCCGACAACATCGCGCACGTTCCCCAGGAGTGCGAAATCGATTGCGTAGAGGCCGGCGGAAACCACGGCCAGCGCAACCAGCAGCGAATGTTTTCTGATTGCGGTCATGCGGATTCAACCACCCTTCTCATCCGGGAAGCCTGATCACGATTCTGCAGCCCCCTTCGGGTGGCGATTCTACCCTGACTGAGCCGCCGTGTTCCTCGATGATGCGGTAGGTTATTGCCAGTCCCAGGCCGGTGCCGCTGTTCTTTGTCGTCCAGAAGGGTTCAAACAGGTGCGCGGCCACCTCCCCGGATATGCCGGAACCGTTGTCGCTAACGATGAGGACCGCCTGTTCCGGGACGCCGGCATCCCCGTGGGAAGCGGTTTCGAAATGCGCCCCGATGACAATTTCCCCCCGACCCGAGGTTGCCTCGGCGGCGTTGTTCAAAAGATTGACCATAACCTGACGCATCTGGTTCGCGTCCCCATTTATAACCATGTCATCGGGCACGAGGTTGTTCAGGGTAATTCCACGGAAACGGTGATCGGCGGACAGGAGCATGCGGATATCTTCCACAAAACCATGAAACCGAATCCGTTCCTTTTGGGGGGAAGCGGGACGGGCATAGATGAGAAAATTCGTGATGAGTTTGTTCAGCCGATCGGTTTCCCTGACGATGATGTTCAGGAGTCTCTGATCGTTTCCCGTGACGGAGCCCTGGTCCGCCAGCAGTTGCACCGAACCGTTCATGGCAGCCAGCGGGTTGCGTATTTCATGGGCCATGCGCGCTGAAAGCTCCCCCAGGGCGGCCAGTTTCTCGCTCCGCTTGAGCGCGTCCTCCATTCTTTTTTTCGCGGTCAGGTCCTTGAAGCTGATGATCGCGCCGGCCCGTTCATCCCTGGCATCGGTAAAGGGGACGGCGCTGAAGCCAAGGGTAAGGGGCTCACCGTCAGGAACCGGCCAGGAAATTTCACCGCCGCTTGCCCTGCTCATGTCCCCAATCTCCTCGGAAATGGCCGGAAAAACCGAGCTGAGCGGCCGATCATACACATCGGCAAACATTCTGCCGGTCAACTCCTCCGCGTACGGATTGAAAACCCGAATGTTTCCCCCGGCAGTAACCGTCACCAGACCGCTTTCCATGTTTGCAACGATCGTCGAGTTGAGCCGTTCCAGCTCGTCGTAGTTGACACTCTTCGTTGCCAGCGCATCCTCGTTCCGTTTCGCCAGAGCGGCGAGATGTCCGGTTATAATGGCGGTCAGATAGAAACCGATCAGGTTCATGAATATGTTGTACAGGATATGCACCGCCCCCACCTGCAGGGCCGCGACCTGTGTCAGTCCCAGGGGCTCCAGAAAACCGAAGAACTGCAGATCGCTGATCGCCCCGTACAGGATGCCGCAGAGAGAAGCGGTGTAGAACGCATCCCGCCGCCCCAGGAGCACTCCCGCGTTCATGATGGAGAGGAGGTAGAGGAAGGAATAGGGACTGGTCACTCCTCCGGTAAACAGCAGCAGCACCGTTATGAACAGAAGATCCCAGATTGTCTGCAGGTAGGCGATAAAGAACTGAAAACGCTGAACTTTCGAGAACAGGTAGGAAACGAATGAAAACAGAAATGAAAAAACCATCAGACGGACCACTCCGCTGGAGGAGAGATCGTTGATGGTTTCGGGTTCTTTCAGAATCAGCGCGACGGTCGATACCAGAAAAAGAAAGGATACAAGAATCCTGGCGTATATGAAGATCTTCAACTGACGCGAATGCTCCATGATGGGTTATCCACCCACAGTCCCCGCCAGCTTGAAGATGGGGAGGTACATTGCTATAACCAGACCGCCGACGGTGGTTCCGAGAAAAACCATCAGCAACGGTTCCAGCATCGCCGTCATGGCGGCGACCGCGTCGTCAACCTCGTCATCGTAGAAGTCGGCGATTTTGTTCAACATGGTATCCATGGCGCCGGTCGCTTCCCCGACGGAAATCATCTGCACGACCATGGGGGGAAAAACACCGCAGGCGGCGAGGGGTTCCGCCATAGTTTTACCTTCTGAAATCGCCTGGCGGACCCCATAGATGGCCTCTTCCACGATCTTGTTGCCGGCTGTTTTGGCGACAATCTCAAGGGCATCCATGATGGGAACCCCGGAACTGACCATTGTGCCCAGCGTCCGGGTGAACTTGGCGACGGATACCTTGCGTATCAGCGGTCCGACGATGGGCGCCCTGAGGGCCATGCGGTCGATCTTCTTCCTGCCGTCCGGGGTGTTGTAGTACTTCTTGATCGCCCAGCAGATCCCGTAGATGGCGATGATGATGAGAACGATATAACGCTTCAGGAAGGTGCTGAGACCGATGACCATCTTCGTGGGCGCGGGAAGCTCGCTCCCGAAGTCCGCGAACATCTTGGCGAAAGTGGGAATGACGAAAACCATGATCACGCCGATGACGATAACCGCGATGGAGAGAATGGTGAGGGGGTAAACCATGGCGCCCTTGATCTGTTTCTTGAGCTTCATGGCTTTTTCAATGTAGGCGGCCAGCCTCTGGAGGATGGTATCGAGGATACCGCCCACTTCGCCCGCCGCCACGAGATTGACGAAAAGCTGATCAAACGCCTTGGGATGCTTGGCAAGCGCGTCGGCAAAGGTGGACCCCCCTTCCACGCTTTCCTTGACCTTGTACAGGATATCCTTGAACGTCTTGTTTTCCTGCTGGCTGGAGAGGATCTCCAGGCACTGTACCAGCGGGAGCCCCGAATCGATCATGGTGGCGAACTGCCGGGTAAATATGACCAGGTCCTTGGTGCTGACCTTGCCTGATTTTCCGAACGACGGGAGGCTGAACGAGGTTTTCCCCGCGACTTCGGTAACGGCGATATTGGAAAAACCAATTTTTCTCAGCTGCGCTTCAACAATCGCGGCGCTGGCGGCTTCCATCACACCCTTCTGCGCGGCGCCGGTTTTCGAGCGGGCTTCCCAGTTAAATTTCGGCATGGGTAATCTCCTTGATCATGGCTCATCGGGTCGGTGGGCGACGGTGCGGGTGCATGCCGGCCGCAGGATTGCTGATCATCTGCTTCAGTTCCTCGGGGTCCTGGGACCGTCCCAGGGCATCTTCCATGGACAACTGCCGCCTCTGGTACAGTGAAAGCAACGACTGATTCATGGTCTGCATGCCGAATTTATCCTGTCCGACCTGCATCTGTGAGTAGATCTGGTGAATTTTGTCCTCACGGATCAGGTTTCGTATGGCAGCGTTGGGCACCATGATTTCCAACGCGAGCGAACGTCCCTTGGCGTTGGTTCTCGGAATCAGCATCTGGGAGACAACCCCTTCCAGGACAAATGAGAGTTGCGCCCTGATCTGGGTCTGCTGATGGGGCGGAAACACGTCGATAATACGGTTGATGGTCTGGACGCACGAGTTGGTGTGCAGGGTCGCCAGACAGAGGTGACCGGTTTCCGAGAGGGTAAGCGCGGACTCGATGGTCTCCAGGTCGCGGAGCTCGCCCACCAGGACCACGTCCGGGTCCTGACGCAGCACATACTTGAGGGCATTCTTGAACCCCTTGGTGTCGGCGCCGACCTCGCGCTGGTTCACGACGCACCCCTTGTGCGGATGGAGATACTCGATGGGATCCTCGATGGTAACGATATGCTCGCGCCGGTTGATATTGATGTAGTCAACTATGGACGCCAGGGTGGTGGACTTGCCGCTGCCGGTGGGGCCGGTGACCAGGATCAGGCCACGCGGCTTGGCAGCCAGTTCGGCGACGATCGCCGGAAGGCCCAGTTCCTCAAAGGAGAGTATCTTGTAGGGGATGACCCGGAAAACCCCGGCCACGGCCCCGCGCTGAACGAAAACATTGCCCCTGAAACGCGAGAGTCCCTTGACGCCGAATGAGAGGTCGAGTTCGTTCTCTTCCTCGAACTTGTGTTTCTGCGTGTCGGTAAGCACGCTGTAGCAGAGCTGTTTGGTATCCACCTGGTTGAGAGGCGGCAGATCCAGCGGCAGCAGTTTGCCGTCAACGCGGATCTGCGGGGGAGAGTTCGTGGTTATGTGCAAATCGGAACCGTTGGACTCGACGAGTATCTTTAACAACTGATGAAGATTAAGCATTGATCTGCACCCCTCTAGGTATCGGCAACGGTAACACGCAGCACTTCCTCAAAGGAGGTGACCCCCTCCTTGAGCTTGGTCAGCCCCGATTGCCTCATGGTCTTTATCCCCAGCCGCATGGACTCCCGTTTGATCTCGGCGGTATTGGCGCCGTTGAGAATCAGTTCCCGGATCTCCTCCAGCATCGGCATGACCTGGTAGAAACCGACCCTCCCCTTGTAGCCGGTTCCGTTGCAGACGGGACACCCCTTCCCCTTGTAGCAGATGTAGCTCGGCGCCTCATCGGGAGGCACGCCGGCGTCGATCAGAGCCTGGATCGGAATGGTTTCCGGCTCCTTGCACTGGACACAGACACGGCGGGCGAGACGCTGAGCGGTGATCAGGTTGACCGCGGAAGAGACCAGAAACGGCTCTATCCCCATGTTCAGCAGACGGTTGATGGTCGCGGGCGCATCGTTGGTGTGGAGAGTGGAAAGGACCAGATGGCCCGTAAGCGCCGCCTTGACCGCAATCTCGGCGGTCTCGAAATCCCGGATCTCTCCGATCATGATGATGTCCGGGTCCTGGCGCAGAAACGAGCGGAGAGCGGCGGCGAAGTTGAGTCCGATGTCCTCATGCATCTGAACCTGGTTGATGCCGGCGAAATTGAACTCCACCGGGTCCTCGGCGGTGGAGATGTTTTCCGAGACCTTGTTGAGTTCGGCAATGGCGGAATAGAGCGAAACCGTCTTGCCGCTCCCGGTCGGTCCGGTCACCAGCACCATGCCGAACGGCTTGTGGATCTCCTTCTTGAAATTCTCCAGGGCATCCGGTTCATAACCGAGCTTGGTCAGGTCGGTCTGCAGGCTGCTCTTGTCCAGCAGACGGAGACAGATCTTTTCACCGAAGAGGGTCGGCAGAACCGAGACGCGGAAATCCATATCCCGTCCGCCGCCCAGCTTGATCTTGATGCGGCCGTCCTGGGGAAGTCTCCGTTCGGCGATATCCAGCTCGGCCATGATCTTGATGCGCGACGTGATGGCGTTTTTCAGCTTCAGCGGCGGCTTCATCGCCTCGTACAACACGCCGTCGATCCGGTAGCGCACCCTGAACAACTTCTCGTACGGCTCGATGTGGATATCGCTGGCCTTCTTCTTGATGGCGTCCTGCAGAATCGCATTCACCATCCTGACGACCGGAGCGTCCTCCGTTGCCCGCTCCATGGAGGAGAGATCAACTTCCTCATCGGTATCGACGACTTCCAGGTCCTCCAGGTCCATGTCGCTCATGACATCGGCCAGCGAAGCCGACTGGTCGTAGTACTTGTCGATGGCCTTCTTGATATCGCTCTCGGAGGCGACAACCATCTCCACGTTGTAGCCGGTCATGAACTTGATATCTTCAATGGCGAACAGATTGGAGGGATCGGTGACCGCGACAATCAGGGTCGAACCGGCGCGGTTTATCGGCACGAGCTGGTACTTCTGAACCACTTCGGACTGGATGATTTTGATTACGGCGGGATCAATCTCGAAATCGGAAAGGTTAACCGTCGGGACACCGTACTGTTTGGAGAGAAAGGAGGTGAGTTCCTGTTCGCTGATGAGATTCTGTTTGACCAGAATGGCACCCAGACGCGCCTGCCCCCCCGACATTTTCTGCTCTTCAAGGGCTTTGGCAAGTTGTTCTCTGGTAATCAGGTTGTTGGTAACCAGTATTTCTCCCAACCTGCTTGACTGCATATGGATTTTTCTCCCAGGAAAATGAATATTGTCAGATAGTATGCGTATTGTTTTGTTATGTCAAGCCGTTGTTAAACAATACTAAATAGTTGCAAGAACGCCCTTCATGACCCCTGCTGGCGGGGCAACTCCGGTCCAGATCCTGAACGCCAGCTCCCCCTGAAACACGAGCATCCCCAGTCCGTTGGCGCAGGCAAGGCCGTGGGTGGCCGCGGCCCGCAACAGGGGAGTAACCGGGGGGGAATAGACCATATCGTAGACCTTCGCGTCCGCCGCCATTTCCGTCGGCGACACAAACGGCATTTTATCATCCATCATGCCGATGGACGTGGTATTGACGAACAGGACCGCCTCCCTCAGGTACGGTTTGATCCCTTCGTCCAGGGCGACCGAAATGATTTCAGTTTCGGTATAACGCTCCCCCATGTATGTGGAGAGAGCCCAGGCTCTCTCCTGAGTACGGTTGACGATCACGACCCGCCTGGCCCCCGCGCGGCAGAGGGCGGCCAGCGCGCCGCGCGCGGCCCCCCCGGCGCCCGCCAGCACTATGAGGCCGACGCCCGGCACAAAACCCAGATCCTCCCTCAGGGAGCAGACAAACCCGTCTCCATCCGTATTATAGCCGATAAGTCTGCCTCCGTCGTTACGGACCGTGTTGACCGCGCCGGCGGTCTCCGCGCTTTCGTCCAAGGCGTCCAGGTGCGCCAGGATCTCGACCTTGTGGGGAATCGTGACGTTGAACCCCGAAACGCCCAGTGCGCGCAGGCCGTCAACGGCGCGACCGAGTCGGACCGGTTCCACGTCAAAGGGGACATAGACATAATCCAGGCCGCGGGCGGCGAGCGCCGCATTCTGCATTGCCGGGGAAAGCGAATGCCCCACCGGGTGGCCGATGATTCCCAGGACCCTGGTTCTTCCCGTCAGTTTGATCATACCTCACCTTTCACCATGGTAGCGCATGAGCAGTTGTCGAACCGCACCCCTCATCTCCGGGGCAATTCTTTCGGACCGCTCCAGCATCCTCATGCCATCCTGCATCCGGCCCATACTCATGAGAAACTCGCCCGCCTCCAGGCAACTGTTGGCGTAGATGAGTATGGCCTTGTCCGTATCCAGATCGAGAAACGAGTTCTTTTCCAGGATGCCGCGAATGCTGTAGTTTTCCCACAGGTAGGGATCGGGCAGACCGGTCGGTTCGTTTCTGCCACGGATCCGGTAAACTATACCCGCCTGCACCGGGACGAACTCGGAAAACTGAACGGAATAGCGCGTCGAAAAATCTATGTACAGGGGGCGTCGGCCGAATATTTCGCCCATGGCGACCCGCAGGGCCACTTCGGGGCCTGCCGAACGAACGCGGTACTTCCTGAGCTCGCTGCTTCCGAAAAGGGCGGGCATGGAATCCAGGTACCAGTTGAAAACGAGGTGAGGAGTGTGGGGAAGGACCACATCCTCGCGCATCCGTTCGACCCCCTGCAGATACCAGAGCGGAAAGGCGCCGCTGTCGCCCCAGGTGAACATGACGGCGTTGGGGGGGAGGGAACGGAGAGAATTGGCGGCGTAATCATGGGCGATGTAGTTGTCGTGCTGGTCGTTCTCGTAATAGTTCGCCGCGCAGAGCGCCACCGGCGGCAGGAGGAACATCAGGGCCACAAGCGCATGAACGCGGAAGCCATACCTCTCCGGCAGCCTGGCCGAGCGGACGGCCCCGAGCAGCGCATGGAACAGGCCGGCGCCGATCAGCGCCGCCGTCAGCAGGTACAGCGGAGTAAAGAACTCCTCGGTCAGGAAGATCATCTCGGACGGGGTGTCGAAATATCCGGCTATCACCGCCAGGAAGGTAGCGACGGCCGCCAGATACGCCACAACCACATCCCTGTTCCGCTTCCAGAGAATCGCCATGGCGAAGAGGAGCAGAAGCAGGCCCAGCACGGTGAACTCATGGACCGGGTTGAATGCCCTGATCTGGGCCCAGAGCAGTTCCGCGTTGCGCTGATGCGGTTCCGCCGGGTATCCCCTGCGCAGAAAATGCCAGAGAAACCCGGAAACCGTCCTGGGATCGCCCCAGTTGAGAAGCGGATTCCGGGTTGCCCTCAGGGGGAGATAGAGGTGGACCGAAAATCCGAAAAACGCGAAAGCCGTTGCCAGCACCAGTTCCCTGACCCTGGTCAGCATGCGCCGGTCCGCCAGGACGATGAGCAGAAACCAGCAGGGGACCAGCAGCACAACGGTCTGGTGCAGCGCCGTCGCCAGGCCCGCCAGGAAGGTCGCGGCGTAGATGTACGCCGGCCGTTCTTCCGAGCGCTCCGTAAGGGATTCCCGCCAGAGCATGAGCAGGTAAAAGATAACGGCGCAGACGAAAGCCAGCAACGGATAGGGTTTGTCATGATTCGACTGCAGCCAGAGACGGGGGGTCACCGAGAAGATGCAGGCCGCCGAGAGAGCCGCCATCCTGACGACGAACCTCGAAAACCGGCTGTCATCAACCAGCCGCTCTTTTCCGATCAGACTCATCGTCAGCAGATAGATGCCGAGGCACGCCAGTGACGATGAAAACGCCGTGGCCATGTTGACCCTGAACGCCACGCTGCCGAACGGCAGCCAGGTAAAGGGCTTGGCATACATCAGGAAGAGCGGGTAACCGGGGGAATGGGCGGAGCCCATGGATGCGGTTGCGGTAATGAACTCGCCGCTGTCGAAAAAGGTAACCGACGGCGCCAGGGTCGCCATGTAAACGGCAAACGGAAGCACCACCGAGAGGACGGCGAATGGGTCCGGAACGGCCGAGGGCCGCAAGATACGCAGAGACGGCAGCTTCAATACCCTTTTCACGTTTCACCGTTCCCGCTGACCGCGCGTGCGAGCGAAACCCTGCCGCTCCAGAGATGGTAGAATCCCGCCAGGATCACCGGAAAGAAGGAAGTTCCGTGAACCAGCAGGGCGATACTGATGGAGGTGTTATCGTCAATGCCGAAGAGTGACAACCCCTTGAAACAGGCGTAGTGATAGGTGCCGATATAACCCGGCGACGCGGGAACCATCACGGCAAACACCAGCAGCACGATGATGAACATGGAGGCCGTAAAGGGCAGATGGACCCCGAATCCCCGCAGTATCATGTCAACCGGCAGGACGCAGAAGGTCCAGATCAACAGCGAAGAGGCGGCAACCGCGCCGACATGACCTCCGGCCGGGGACATCCCTATGCCGGCGGCAAAGGAGCCGAGCATGGGGGTTACCCGCTCCGCAACCTGCCGGGGAAAGGGTTTTAAAAGCCGCTTCACAAGGGAGAGGGCGGCCGGCGTCCGGCGTTTCAGCATGACAAGGAACAGCACCACGCCGACGTACAGGAGAAAGGTCATCGTCCCGCCGACCTGGAGCGCCCGCTCCGCGTCGGCCATGCCCCGGGGGAGGCGCAGGGTAACCAGCGTCACCACCAGGATGAGCAGAACCGTAAAACCGTCCCAGAGACGATCCATGACAAGCGAGGCAAAGACCCTGGGTGTTTCCAGGCCTTCCCGCTCGGCCAGCACGTATGCGCGGACCAGTTCCCCCAGCCGCGCCGGCAGCAGGCTGTTGGCCATATAGCCGATAATGGTCGCGGGATACAGGGAGGCGAGCGGGATGGGCTTTTCCGAGATCAGCAGGTAACGCCAGCGCACCGCCCTCAGAAAGTAATTGATGAACGTGAACGCAACCGCCAGCAGAACGAAACGGCAATCCACCAGACGGAAGGCGGCGGCGAGACGGCTGAAATCAACCTTACCGAGGAGAATGACCGCAAAAAAAACGCTGACGGCGATCCCCACCCAGAACTTGAAATCAACGCCGCATTTCACGCTCACGCACCCCGGAGCCCGGTGGAGAAGAGCGGTTTCACCATGGAGCCGTCAACGGTTTTCAGGATTTCCCTTACGGTCGCGACATCCTCATTGATGGCCCGGATCAGGGAATCAACACCGGAAAACGTCTTCTCCTCCCTCACGCGTTCGACGAAGCAGAGCGCCAGCTCCCGCCCGTACAGCTGACCCGAGAAATCCAGCAGGAACACCTCGACGGAGCGTTCCCCGCCGTCAAACGTGGGGTTCTCGCCGATATTGCACGCGCCCCCGTACAGTTCGTCATCAACCGCGACCATGACGGCGTACACCCCGTCCGGGGGGATCAGCTCATTGGGCGTAGTGATGTTGGCGGTCGGGAAGCCGAGCTTCTGTCCCAGCTTACGGCCATGGCCGACCCTGCCGGCGAGGACGTGGTACCTGCCGAGAACCTGGGCCGCCGACCACACATCACCCTCGGCAACCAGCCGCCTGACCAGGCTGCTGCTGAAGACGAGAGTGTCATCCCCCACCGGGTCCAGGTCCTCCAGGGTGAAGTTGCATTCAGCCCCCATGCGGGCCAGGGTCTGGAAGTTGCCCTGCCGGTCCCTGCCGAAGGCATAATCGTGGCCGATGATGATATGACGCATGCCAAGTGAGCCCAGCAGCACCTCGCGCACGAACGATTCCGCCGAGAGCCGGGAGAACCGCGGCGTGAATTCGATCACCGCCAGGCAGTCGATCTCTTCGGCGGCGATCAGGGATACCTTCTGCTCGAAAGTGGTGATCAGCGGCGGTATGGCCTCGGGCGCCAGTACGGCCAGGGGATGGGGCTCGAAGGTCACCACGACGGACGGAATACCGAGCCTTGTGCTCTGCTTCTTGAGCGTACTGAGCAGTTCGACATGTCCGCGATGCACACCGTCGAAGTTGCCGATGGTTATCACCGAATCGGTGAAATTTTTTTTGAATACTTCTGATCCAGTCAAAATGCGCATGGTTCAATCAATCTGTCTATGATGGGTATTTGTAAAAAAAAATCAGCCTATTACCGCCAACTCCAGGCGCTGGCCCCAGCGCCGCAGCAGTTCGTCCCTCAGGGGGATGTTCTCCTCCGAATCCAGATCCGGGTCAACGTCCAGCAGGCCGAAGGCGGCCCGCCGGGCCTGCTCCAGCAGGGCGCCGTCACGCAGGATGCTGGCGACCCTGAACTCCGGCATTCCGGACTGACGGGTGCCGAGAAAATCACCGGGGCCGCGGATCTCCAGGTCCGCCTCGGCAATCCGGAAACCGTCGCACGTGGCTTCCATGACGCGCAGCCGTTTGGCCCCATCCTCGGAGAGCCTGGCCTGGGTCAGCAGGATGCAGCTGGACCTGACAGCGCCGCGTCCCACCCTCCCCCGCAGCTGATGCAACTGGGAGAGGCCGAAACGCTCGGCGTGTTCGATGACCATCAGTGAGGCGTTGGGCACATCCACGCCCACCTCGATCACGGTCGTCGAGACCAGAAGATCGGTTTCCCCGGCCTTGAAGGAGGCCATGACGCACTCCTTCTCCTGGGGACTCATGCGGCCGTGCAGCAGCCCGACCCGCAGATCGGGGAAGACATCGCCGGCCAGGGATTCCGCCATGCTGGCGGCGGCCTTCAGATCGGACTTCTCGCTTTCCTCAACCAGGGGACAGACCACGTAGACCTGGTGTCCCAGTTGCACCTCATCACGGATGATCGAGTAGACGCGGGGACGATCGGCCTCGGAAAGTACGGTCGTTTCAACCGGAGTGCGGCCGGGAGGGAGTTCATCGATCACCGACAGGGAGAGATCGCCGAAGAGCGTCATGGCCAGGGTACGCGGGATCGGCGTGGCGGTCATGACGAGGATGTCGGGGCTGACGCCTTTCCCCTTTTTCTTGAGTATGCCCCTCTGCAGCACCCCGAAGCGGTGCTGTTCGTCGATGATGCCCAGTCCGAGCCTGGCAAACTCGACCCTGTCCTGGATAACGGCGTGGGTGCCGATTACTATCTGGGCGCTGCCGTCGGCCACCCTGGCCAGGGATTCGGCCTTTTCACTCCCCCTCATGCCGGCCGTGATCAGCACCGTGGCAACTCCGAGTTCGGAACACCAGCGGTGTATGGTATGCCAGTGCTGTTCGGCGAGGATTTCCGTGGGCGCCATGATCGCCACCTGGTAACCGTTTTCAACGGCGATCAGGGCCGCCATCAACGCCACCAGGGTCTTGCCGCTCCCCACGTCCCCCTGAACCAGACGGTGCATGGGATGGGGCGCCATCATGTCGCCCTTGATCTCGGACAGGGTCCGTCTCTGGGCGGCCGTCAACTCGAAGGGCAGCAGCCTGGCAAGTGGCTTCGTATAGCGGTGGCTGACCTGAAAGGCGATTCCGTCCTCAAGGGTCACACCCCGCTTCTTCATCGCCAGCCCCAGCTCCCAGAAGAAGAACTCGTCGAATGCCAGTGACCTGTGCGCGGCGGTGCCCCCGCCGTTGAGCTCGGCAAAACCGGCGGTCGGGGGGGGAAGGTGGAGGTCCAGAAGAGACTGGCGCAGACCGGGCAGGCTGTGTTCAGCCAGCACCTGTTCCGGGATCAGTTCGGAAACGAACGGCACGAACCGCTCTACGACCTCCTTCATCACCCGGCGCATAACCTTCTGCCCCAGCCCCTCGGTCAGCGGGTAAACCGGGACGATCCTGCCGAAATTGACCGGATCGGCTGCAAGCAGATCGGAGGCCGCCTGTCCTGCGGACAGCCACTCCACATCGGGATGGTGCACCTCGAGCCTTGAGCCGAACAGGGAGACTTCACCGGTGAGGAGGGCGTTTCTGCCGACCTTCCAGACCCGCTTCATGAAAGCGGGATTGCAGTTGAACCACTTGAGCGCAACCGTGGAACTCCCATCGGTCACCAGCGCCTCAAAAAACCGCCGTCCCCCCCTGGTGGAAACAGTGTCCGCCGACTGGACGCGACCGGAGAACACCTCGCAGAAACCGGGGCGCAACTGACTGATCTTCCTCAGTTCACGGCGGTCCTCATAGCGGTGCGGCAGGAAATAGAGGGCATCCTCGACGCGTACGACTCCGCGTCTGGCGAGCAGTTCGGAGAGCTTCGGCCCCACCCCCCTGATAAAGCGCATGGATGTGTCCAGGTTTTTACGGGCAACGGCCTCATCCAGGCTCTCCTGTACTCTCCTGCCGGCGGGGCGGCGTGGACCGTCCCCCGGCTGTTGACAAGCACCGGATGGTTCCGGCGTTGGCGCCCGCAGGATAAGGCCGCCCGGCGCTTCTTCCAGAGACACGGGATCTCCCGGCCCCCGTCCGATCTGTTTCAGAAATTCGGACGGGATGGTGAGATCACCGGTTGCGGAAAGTTTCAGGATCGGCATGGAGGCGCTGTCACGGCCGACCGTGGCCGGAGCAGGCCGCGGAACCGCGCGAACCCGGACCTGCGGCGTGCGGACAGGTATTGAAGATCGGATCGTTGGGCTGATGGCGCATCGTATTCGGGAACTGTGCCGGAGTAATTTTTTTATCGGGCGAGGTACTCTTGTACACCATATTCCGCTTGATTTCCAGATAATTCAGGACGTTGAATCCACGACAGACACTCTCGCCCCCCTGGACCGGTGACGCCAGAGTAACGGATCGGACCTCAAGCAGGGAGAGAGACGATTCCATCGGGGACGAGGCGGTCACGCCTGCGCCTCCGCCTCGGCGAACTGCAGCCCCACGTGCGTTTCCAGCAGACGGATCACCTTGCACGAACAGAGGATGGCGTCCGGTTTGGCGGCAAACGCCAGGAAGCACAGATCACCCGGCTCCATCAGCCGTGGGAGCGAGGGCACTTCAACCAGGGCGCCGCTGCAGGAGAGATTGTTCAGTCTCCCCATATATCTGGAAAGGCCGTGGTACAGGAACACTTCCTGATCGGTGTCAAACCGACGGTTTTTCCGCCTCTCGGTCATACGATCCTCCCACCGGACATGGAAAACGGAACTTGACCCTCCGTCACCCCCGGCCGGAAAGCCCGAATCTCGCAACCGGAATATGGCAGGCGCCCTTCGGGCTCAACCGGCTTTCATAGAGTATGAACTCCCGCACCGGAACCGTTTCGGGCTCCTGCCGGCAAACCCGGTTGAGGAAAGCGTCGCACTCCCCGCCTGTAGCCTCTCTGATCCGGGCCAGGGTTATATGGGGAGAAAAGGGACGCCCCTCCAGGGATATTCCGGCGGACAGTACCGTCTGTCGCACCCGCTCCGCCAGCGACATAAGCAACGGTTCGGGGGCTACACCAATCCAGAGAACCCGGGGACGCCTGCGGTTGGGAAAGCATCCGAATCCGGCAATGCTGAGATCGAACGCCGGACTCCCCGTCCCGGCCAGTTTTTCCACCAGCCGGTTCATCCTTTCCGTTTCCACCTCCCCCAGAAAAACCAGAGTGAGATGGAGCTGGTCCATGGGAACCCATCTGGCGCCCGGGATATCGGTTCTCAGACGGCTGAGTCGCTCCCGGATCCCGTCGGGCAGGTCAATGGCAACGAACAGTCTCGGCATCCGGTTCGCCTCCCTGAAACACAGCAGCCCCCGGAAAATTTCCCAGGGGCCACCGTTGAATGTCCATCGGAAACCCTACGCGATGATGTCGTTCAGGTCCCTCAGCAGCAGATCAACATCGATCCCATGGGCATTTGCGCCCTGCTCAAGGCTTTCGTTCCGGGCGCCCTTACATCCCACGCATCCCAGTCTGAACTTTTTCAGCACCAGCACCGATTGCGGATAGGTCTTCATCAGCTCGAAAAAAGTCATGTCTCCGGTAATCCCGCCGGCCATCAAGCTCTCTCCCCCGCCACTGCTATTCGTATCTGATCTCGATGATCTCGTATTCCTTCATTCCGGCGGGCACCTTCACCCTGACCGAATCATCCAGCTTATGCCCGATCAACGCCTTGCCCACCGGCGAGGTGCAGGAGATCTTCCCCTGTTTGATATCAGCCTCATCCTCGCCGACAATCTTGTAGGTGATTTCCTCTTCGGAAACGGTATCGTACAGGGTTACCGTCGAACCGAAAACAACCTTGTCCGGTTTCATATTGGACAGGTCAACCACATACGCCCTCGCCAGCTTGCTGTTAAGCTCCTGGATGCGCCCCTCGATAAACCCCTGGCGGTTTTTGGCGGCCTCGTACTCGGCATTTTCCGACAGGTCGCCATGGGAACGGGCCTCGGCAATGTCCTGGATAACCTTTGGCCGTTCCACGCGCATCAGACGTTTCAACTCCTCCTGAAGCGCCTCGTAACTCTCTTTTGTCAGTGGTATTGAATGGGACATCTAACCAAAACTCCTTACTGCAATATTATACCCCCCAATGAAGATGGGAAGCCCTTATTTTGCCTTCATCCGGAAACTCCGGATAAAAAAACTATCCCAGATATTCCTGCAACGATCTGGCGTCAAGCTCGTGGGATCTGAGGGCGATGATGCTGTCCACCGCCGCCTTGGCGCCCGCCACCGTGGTGTAATAGGCGATACCGTTCATCAGGGATTCACGCCGGATGGAGAAGGAATCGACAACCGCCTGGGCTCCCTGGGTCGTGTTGACGACCAGTTTCACTTCCCCGTTCTTGATGGCGTCCACCACATGGGGACGTCCCTCGAGCACCTTGTTGATCCGCTTGGCCGGAACACCCTTTTCCAGCAGATAGGACGCCGTACCCTCCGTTGCCAGGATTCCGAAGCCTGCCTTATACAACTTTTCCGCTGCCGAGACAATATGTTTCTTGTCGGCGTTGCGCACGCTGAAAAAGGCGTTCCCCGACAGCGGCATCCTGACGTTTGCCCCCAGCTGGGCCTTGGCGAACGCATCGGCAAAGGTGAAGCCGATCCCCATTACCTCACCCGTCGATTTCATTTCCGGCCCCAGTATGGTATCGACGCCGGGGAACTTGACGAACGGAAAGACCGACTCCTTGACCGAGATATGTTCCGGGATGATATCCCCGGAAACGCCGAGCTCCCCGAGGCTCTTTCCGGCCATGATCCTGGCCGCGATCTTGGCGAGCTGGCGTCCGGTGGCCTTGGAGACGAAGGGAACGGTACGCGAGGCGCGCGGATTGACCTCCAGGATGTAGACCTTTCCGTCCTTGATGGCGTACTGCACGTTCATCAACCCCTTGACGTTCAGCTCCAGCGCCATGAGAACGGTCTGACGCCGGATCTCCGCCACCATACTTTCACAGATGGAATAGGGAGGCAGCGAGCAGGCCGAATCGCCGGAGTGGATTCCCGCCTCCTCGATATGCTCCATGATGCCGCCTATCACCACGTCCGTACCGTCGCACAGGGCATCGACGTCGATCTCGATGGCCTCGTCCAGGAATTTGTCGATGAGGATCGGATGTTCGGGAGACGCCTGGACCGCCGTGGTCATGTAGCGCCGCAGGTTGTCCACGTCATAGACGATCTCCATGGCCCGCCCACCCAGAACGTAGGAGGGGCGCACCACCACCGGGTAGCCGATCCTCTCCGCGACCTTCTCCGCCTCCTCGAAGGAGCGGGCCGTACCGTTCGCGGGCTGGCGCAGCTCCAGTTTGAACAGCATCTCCTGGAACCGTTCCCGGTCCTCGGCGCGGTCGATGGCGTCCGGAGAGGTGCCGATGATCGGCACTCCGGCCTTTTCCAGGGCCACTGCCAGCTTGAGCGGAGTCTGGCCGCCGAACTGGACGATCACGCCGTACGGCTTCTCCACGTCGACGATCGCCAGCACATCCTCGAGGGTCAGCGGTTCGAAATAGAGACGATCCGAGGTATCGTAATCAGTGGAAACGGTTTCCGGGTTGCAGTTGACCATGATGGTCTCGTAACCGTCCTCCGCCAGGGCGAATACGCCGTGAACGCAGCAGTAATCGAACTCGATGCCCTGACCGATCCGGTTCGGCCCTCCGCCCAGGATCATGATTTTCTTCCTTCCGGTGGGTTCCGCCTCGCACTCATCCTCATAGGTGGAGTACAGGTAAGGCGTATGGGCAACGAACTCGGCGGCGCAGGTGTCAACCCTCTTGTACACCGGCCTGACGCTGAGGGAGTGACGCCGCGCCCGCACCGCGTCCTCGGTACTGTTCCAGAACCTGGCCAGCATCTTGTCCGAAAAACCGTACTGCTTGGCCTCGAACAGTTCATCCCGGGAAATCGTCTCCGGGCCGGTCCGCTTCAACTCCTCTTCCTTCTCCACGATCTGCCTGATGTTGTGCAGGAACCAGGGGTCGATGGCCGTGTGGCGGTCGATCTCCTCGACGCTCATGCCGCTGCGCAGGGCGTCCGCCAAGTACCACAACCGTTCCCAGTTGGGAATGCGGAGCTTTTCCACCAGAAGCTGCTGCTCCTTCGCGGTCAGGGCCCGACGGGTTTCGGCGCCCAGGTCGAAGAGGCGGGAATCGAAACCGGAAACGCCAATTTCGAGGGAGCGGAGCGCCTTCTGCAGCGATTCCTTGAAGGTGCGTCCGATGGCCATGACCTCGCCCACCGACTTCATCTGGGTTGTCAGGGTCGCGTCGGCCGCCGGAAACTTCTCAAAGGTAAAACGGGGCACCTTGGTAACCACGTAGTCAATGGTCGGTTCGAAACAGGCCGGCGTCTCACGGGTGATGTCGTTGGTGATTTCATCCAGGGTATAGCCGACCGCCAGCTTGGCGGCGATCTTGGCGATGGGAAAACCGGTCGCCTTGGAGGCCAGGGCCGATGAGCGGGAGACGCGCGGATTCATCTCGATCACCACCAGGCGGCCGTCAACCGGGTTGACTCCGAACTGGATGTTGGAACCGCCCGTATCCACGCCGATCTCGCGGATGATCTTGAGCGAGGCGTCCCGCAGGATCTGGTACTCCTTGTCGGTCAGGGTCTGGGCCGGAGCCACGGTGATGGAATCGCCGGTGTGCACCCCCATGGGATCGAAGTTCTCGATGGAGCAGATGATGACCACGTTGTCGGCCGTGTCGCGCATCACCTCCAGCTCGAACTCCTTCCAGCCGATGACCGATTCCTCAACCAGGATCTCGCTAGTGGGCGATGCGTCCATGCCGGCGGCGGCCATTTTCCCGTACTCCTCCATGTTGTAGGCGATGCCACCGCCGCTGCCGCCCAGCGTGAACGAGGGGCGGATAATGGCCGGAAAGCCCACATGTTTGATTACCTCCATGGCCTCCTGGCTGTTGTGGGCCAGACCGGAGCGGGGAATGTCCAGGCCGATGTTCTCCATGGCCTGCTTGAAGAGGGTCCTGTCCTCCGCCTTCCTGATGGCGGGCAGTTTGGCGCCGATCAGTTCGACCCCGAACCTGTCCAGTATCCCCTTCTCCGCCACGGCCACGGCAGTATTGAGCGCGGTCTGCCCCCCCAGGGTCGGCAGTATGGCGTCCGGCCGCTCCTTCTCGATGATCCTGGCAAGGATCTCGGGGGTAACCGGCTCGATGTAGGTGTGGTCGGCAAAGTCCGGGTCGGTCATGATGGTGGCCGGGTTGCTGTTCAGCAGGACCACCTCGTACCCTTCTTCCTTCAGCGCCTTGCACGCCTGGGTACCGGAGTAGTCGAATTCGCAGGCCTGGCCGATGACGATGGGGCCGGCGCCGATGATGAGGATTTTCTTGATGTCGGTACGTTTTGGCATTAAATTGCTGCTCCTAACTTGCTTGAATCGTTTTCATCCGGCAATCTCTGCTTTTCCGGATTGAAAACCGTCCGTTTCACATCCGGACTTTCCGGCTGGAAACTAAATCGTAGCGTGGTACTCCTGAATACTCCTGACCGCTTCCCGTCCCTGCCGACGCACCGCGATCCCGTCGGCGGCAGCCAGGGCAGCGGCAATTGTGGTGATATAGGGAACCTTGTTCTTGATGGCAGCCTTGCGGATGTATGAGTCATCGTGAACACTGGACTTGCCCGATGGTGTATTGATCACCAACTGGACATTTCCGTTCTTTATGTCATCGGCCACGTTGGGACGTCCCTCGTGCATCTTCAGGGAAGTCCTGGCACTGATCCCGTGCTCGGCAAGGTAGGCAGCCGTGCCCTGGGTGGCGATCAGACCGAAACCCAGTTCGCCGAAGCGCCTGGCAACCTGCAGAGCACCCTCCCGGTCATGTCCGGCTACGGTAATCAGCACATTCCCCTCCAGGGGGAGCAGACCGTTGGTTGCTTCCTGCGCCTTGTAGAAGGCCATGCCGTAGGACCCGGCAATGCCCAGAACTTCACCGGTGGAACGCATCTCCGGTCCAAGCACGGGGTCAACTTCAGGGAACATGCTGAAGGGGAAGACCGACTCCTTGACGCCGAAATGGCGGATCGGCCTGCGGGACAGTCCCATGTCCTTCAGCCTGGCGCCCAGCATCACCTGTACCGCAAGACGCGCCATCGGTATGTTGCAGACCTTGGAGACCAGCGGCACCGTACGACTGGCCCGCGGGTTCGCCTCCA
>CAZRPI010000003.1:0-7003 GCA_964601865.1 uncultured Pelobacter sp.
ATGTGGGCTGCGGCAACGGCTATCACGGCTGGCGCATGCGCGGCGCCGGCGCCGATTTCGTCCTTGGCATTGAACCCTTTCTGGTGTCGGTGATGCAGTTCCAGGTAATGCAGCGCTACCTGTGCGATCCGCGGCACCATGTCATTCCAATCGGCATTGAAGATGTCCCCGCCAATCCTGCTTGTTTCGACAGCGTCTTCTCCATGGGCGTTCTCTACCACCGCCGTTCCCCCATCGACCACCTTTTCGAGTTAAAGGGCTGCCTTCGCCCGGGAGGGGAGTTGATTCTGGAGACGCTGATTGTCGAGGGGGACCGGGAGACGATCTTCGTGCCGCCGGGGCGTTACGCAAAAATGCGCAATGTCTGGTTCCTGCCTTCCCGTGCGGCAATGATATTGTGGTTGCAACGCTGCGGATTCACGGAAATTGCCTGCGTCGATGTCACCCGCACCAGCCTCGAGGAGCAACGCTCGACAACGTGGATGCAGTGGGAGTCGCTGGCGGATTTTCTTGATCCGGATGATGGGTCGAAGACGATTGAAGGACACCCGGCGCCGTTGCGGGCGATCTTTACCGCTACCAGGCCGTAGGGAAATGGGATTGTCTTTTGCAAAAGATTTATAAAAGAAGAGCTTATGATCCAGAAGGCTGCGGATGCGATATTGCGTCCCGGCACCGGTAGTTTACCGGATGAGACGCAATACCGCCGGAATTCGTCAGGCCAGGAAGCCATGTCTGACTGACTGTTAGCCAGTTTCCTGATCAATCATTGATATCGGGTTTCCCCATGCAGCGGAAGAAATAGGTCTTTGACCAGTAAAAGAGCGGCTTTGATGCATTGCGGCAGTTCTTCGCGCTTTGCACGCCGGGGTTGTCGTTACAGAATCCGCATGGTTCCATTACGGAGCCGGCAGTGCTGGGCGCCATTCCGTATGCGCCGCTGGGATGGTCGAGGTTGACCACATGTCCCAGTTCATGGGCAAGATGGTAGTTGTTGAGGGCTCCGCAGGAGCATGGACCGAGGGGGCAGTAGGAGGCGCAGGCGGCCGGGCAAGGGCAGGGGACGCTGAGCTGCTCGTCGGAGTTTACGATCTTGGAACTGGCGGCTCCCGAAGAGAATGTTGCGCCGCCGCCCCATGCGCAGGTGAGGCTCGATGACATTTTTTCGGCGACGAACACCTCGATTGCGTCAGTCACACTGACCTCCGCCCGCAGGTTGTCGGCTTCGGTGCTGTTGTCGAGAACCTTGTATGCGTTGTTGTTGATGTAGATCGGAACGTTGTAAACGAAATTCAGGCATCTGACGGAACCGCATTTGCCCCACAGCTCATTGGATTTCGCTTTCAGCGTGTTAAATGCCTTGCCGGTTGCATTGGGGTCATCCGGACCGGTTCCAATGAAAACCGGCTGGATCTTCAGGGTCTCTACCAGAATTTTGGGGATTACAATGATGATCTTGTCCAGCTTGAAGATCGAATATTTTTTTACTTGAGGCGGTGGTGTCCGAGCATGGAAGAAAGGTGCACCATGCCTGGATATGGCTGTCTGCGGGATTCAGCATAAACCGGATTCACGGCCAACATCTGATCGGCCACGCCGGCGAGTAGAGCTTCAATTTCATTCATTTCTTCACGCGCTCTATCTTGCGAGTAAAAGTTGGTGCGGAATTCGGGATCTCTCAAATCCATGATTATTGACATATCCATGTCACACCATTGTGTGTGCATGGGCAGCGTTGGCCGGAGCGCGAGATAGTATGCTCCCCTCATACGGTCGATAAGCTGACGTTCCTGCTCCAGGAGATTTTCCATCATATTGTCAGGATGCTTCAGCGCGCCGGGTGGGATTACATTGAGCCAGTAGGATAGAGCACCGGTTCTGAAAGACTCGAGGGTATCGATGGTGAGAGTGCAGCGTTCGGACTCGTCGGCCGGGTGTTTCGAATCATCCACAAGGAGACGTTCGATGGTCTCATGCATGGCGATGCCCGTTCTTGCTCCCGCATCCGGCTCTTGAGGGATCATGGTTGCGACCTTGCGTTTTCGTGCTGCAAGCATGACCTGTTCCATGAACCATTCCACCTTTTGCGATTCGGAATAATCGGATTTGAAATAATCGAACCGTTCACCGATGAGGTGCCTTAAAATGCTGAATCTGCTTACAATGAACGCCGGAGTCGTACCGCTTATAATTCTCAGGTCCGCCATGCTCAACATGTCGTAGGCCTGGAGGAACTCGCCGGCAAGCGATTCATCCAGGTCTCCCGCCAGCAGGCACTCCAGCGCCCGTCCAAAAAGCCTGCTCGGTTCGGCACTCAATCCCAGCAATTCATAGGTCTCGTCAGCTGACCACTGGCACCAATTATGATTAAGGACAGCATACAGAGAATCATGGAAACGAAGGTCAAGTTCCGGCGCTTCTTTCATCTCGAGCCAGAGATACTGGACAAGAGGGTCCCTGGCCAAGACGTGGAATGAGGATCGGATCAGTCGAAGCAGCAAGGCACGACCGGCAGGCGCGGTATTTTTGCGCACAGCACAGCTCTCGGGCACGAGGCCCATGGTCCAGAGCAATGCCGCCACAAGCCTGCGGGCGCGACCGTCAACGCAACACGCGTCATGAAGATCATCGGCCAGACCGGCAGTGGCCATGTCGAAACGGTTTGCGAGAGTTCTCGCAAGATGGTGGTACTTTGCGATCGTCGGCTCAAGCGTTTGACTGTGCTCCGGATGTCTTCGAGCATTTGTCCGAAGGACTGCGTGCGCTTCGGCTGCGAAAAGGGCGGCGCCGTGAATCCCGTGCAGCTGTAGCGAGGCCTCGATGCATGCTGCAGGGATATCCCGCCATCCGGGGTTCGGCCAGCCATGCCCTTGATTCGGCCCATCTTCGGAGTAAAGGTCAAGGCCGCTCTCGTCTGCCTGGATGATCCATGCGCAGAGGGCTGTCCAGGCAAGCATCAGGCTTGCATAGGGACGATCCTTCCTGTTTTCCGCAGATATTCTGGCGGCGGCCATGAGGTTTGCCAGGCCGAGCTTCGAGTAATTGGATTTGAGTGACTCAAACATTGGGATGAAGGATTGGGGGCCATCTGCAAAGATCGCGGCGATTGTCTTAAGTGGTTCTTCCAGCGGACGCAGCTCTTCTCGCTGTGAGAAGGCAACCAGGTCGTCAGCCCAGCCCTCCAGTTCCGGATGGCTTCGCATCCTGATGTAGCCAGGTGTGGTAACGATGAGAAGCATTGCCAGATCGAGGAGGTGTGAATTTATCCTCCGCCGGGCTTTTCCGGGCTGTTGGATGTTGGTGTCAGATCTGTCCATGGTTATGTGGGCATCTGTGATTTCACGAGGCCGGTCACGAATGATTTCACTGCATCTCCTGACGGCTCAAAGTCGATCGATAATCCCGACCCGTCCCTCTTGATAAGCTTGATCCGCATAGCCAGGACGACCAGTGCACCGGCCAGCAATGTGAGTTCGATGCCTGTCATCTTCTGCTTGCGTGCCTCGAAAGCGTCTGAAATGCGCTCAGACAGTTCAGGATATGCGCGCACGTGATCGAGGACCATCCGAACAACGGTTACGGACTTTTCTTCGTCATCCAGGATATCCAGAACTTTGTCGCGAGGCACATTGACACCTTCCTGTTCAAGGAGTTTCTGGATCTCTTTTGCGTTGGTTGCCGTGGACTGCTGTAACAGGTCCGCAGAGATGTCGGCGGTGCCGGTATCGGACTCGATCAAAACCTGGGCAGTTACTGCAACAAGAGATCGGAGATCCGCCGGGCTAAGGTTGGGGTAGTTGTCCCACACAGACATGGTTCACCTCCATGGTTATTGATGCTTCAAAGCCAGTCTCCAAATAGCGCTATGCATCCCCAGAGATCAAGCTGGTCTGTCCAGTCGGGGCGGTCAGCAAGGAGTGCGCATGTTGCTTCGCGCCAGGCGATGGCTTTCGGCTGACGCAGCTGTTTCCAATGCTCAACAAAGCGGTGAGACCACTCCCCAAGCACCTCCAGATCAGCCTCCCACTGGTTTGCTATAACCGATGCCGCACCGATCTTGAGCCATTGAGTGGCAAGGCATAAATAATCGTCGTTTGAGCCGATAATCCCGCTTCCCGTAGAGCAGCCGAACAAAGCCACCAATTGCGCATCGCACTCGCATTGGACCGCGAGTTCGCTGGTAGTCATAATCTCCGGTTCCAGGTACATGCTGCTGTCTGTGATAGGCTGCTCAGGCTCAAGACGAAGAGGTATTTCAGCGAATGGATGATCGCGGACGCGAAGAGTGATGTCCCCATGCACCAGTATGTTCTGCATCGACACGAGCCCGGGGGTTCCCAGTAGAAGAAGACCTGAGCGCTCTATCTGAATCGTGTCTATGTGGCCGTGGCTCACCAGGCATATAACATCCGGCTCAACGATTGCCGGCAGTGCTCCTGGGGTGCGACGATGGGCAGGAGAAAGGGAGCTCTTGATCTCGTTGCGACAAAAACCAAGGTTCATTTCGGGGAAATGGCTTGCAAAGATCTCCGCAAGTTTCCGGTAGGCCTCGTTTTTGCCCGTCAGGATGTCTACCCCGCAGCTGTTGCAGGTCCGGATCGCCGGGCCTTCCGGCAAGGTATCGTCGTCATGGAGGGGAAAGTTCCAGGCGCGCGGGTCGAATGTGCGGGCCTTGTTCCGCTCGAAGCAGCGGTAGAGTAGGGTGGCGCTTGAACAGTATGAGATGCCGTGGGTCGTCGCAAGAGGTTGCCCATCAAGATGGACCAGGTGCATGGGCACGCCGTGAAGAAAGTGATGCGGCACAACAAGCAGAATATCGAATCGCTTCAGTACATCTATCGGAGGCAGAAGAGATGAGCCCCATCCAAGCGCGAACTGCCGGACTTCCTCGGCCCTGCGTGATGGCGTCAATCCGAGGGGATTCCTGAGGGCATTCATTAATGCATCGATTCGGGGAAACACTTCGGCGCATCGGGCTAGTTGAAAACGCTGCACATTACCCTCATCATCCAGTAGCAGGGCGAATACATGCTCGATTCCCACACAATAAGAGATCATTCCGATGGAGAGATCACTGACACGCATTGACAGTACCTCATGGCCATAAGAAGCGTGAAGTGCCAAAGTATGGCGAAATGCATCATGTCGGCATCGATGTGTAATAAATTGTCATACGAGGAGAAAGCTTAAGGAATATCACTTGTTATATCCATTGCCTCAAGAGACGCGCCCCCGTATTCAACCATGTGTTACGGACAATTCACCACACAACCAATACATTATTAAGATAATCGTAAAAATCAATGTTCATGTGGAATGTATAGTATTAAGAATGAAACTTATCGACATGTCAACAGGGATGTAACGATTGTCTGGAAAAAAACTGGGGGAACAAAGGTTGAAAATATCTGAACTGGTGACATTCCAGACATGCTTTGACGCGGAGTTGGGAGCATTGGCCCAAGAATGTCCGCAGTTTCACCGTGGCTGGACGAAAATGGCCCGCGCCGGGGAAACGGGACACTTGTTTTCACAGATGCCGCAGCCGATGCACAGTTGAGAATCGACCACAGGCCGGCCTAACAGTCTGCCTCGCTTGTTACGCTGCTCCCGGATCCTGATGGCCTTGTCCGGTACCGGGCAGTGTTCCTCGCACACAAGACACTGGGTATCAGATTTCCAGGGAATGCAGAGATCACGGCGGATGGTGGCGAGACCGATCGGAGTTTTCTGTTTTTCCGCTACTCCCAGGGGCCGGATTGCGCCGGTCGGGCATACCTGGCCGCAGAGATTGCATTCGTATTCGCAGTAGCCGATCTTCGGCGCCAGGCGCGGCGTCCATACTCCGGATGCTCCGTTCTCCCAAAGCGACGGTTGCAGCCCGCTGGTGGGGCAGACTTTCATGCAATTGCCGCAGCGGATGCAGCGTTGTTCAAACTCCGCCTCGGGCAAGGCTCCCGGCGGGCGCAGCCCAACGGCGCGGACGGATTTAGCTCCCCAGGTGCGCTTTACCGCGGCTGCCGACAGGGACAGTGCTCCGCCCAGCAACAGCAGAAATTGCGCGCGCGTCAAGATGCCGCCTTGTGGTGGCTGGATTTGATGGTTTGACTGACGCCGGAAACTGAAAACAGCGGTTCCCAGGGCGCAGCCTTGGACACAATCAAGGCAGAGAATGCATTCGCTCCGGGCGTAGGTGTTGTCCGCGCGGATGGCGCCGGTGCGGCACAGGTGGCGGCAGACATGGCAGCCGTTCCCGCAGGAGAGTGTTACACGCCGCAGGGGCGCCAGACGGCCCGCTGAGCCCAATAGCGCTCCCAGCGGACAGAGGTGGCGGCACCAGAATCTCCGCTGCAGCAGCACGGCGCCGAGTATCACCATGAACATCAGGAAGACCCAGCCTGCATGGGGGAAAAATGGCTGTCCGGCGCCGATCATGCGGTCCTTGACGGAATAATACATCTGCTCCAGCCAGACCGGTTCGTCGGTGGCGCGCAGCAGGAAAGCCCAGACCTGTTCGGCGCCGCGGTTGATTGCGGGATGGATGTTCAGGGAAAAAGCACGCACAAAGATTGCGAGCGGATCAAGGAACCAGGCGTACTGACGTCCGGTCAGCGCCAGTACTGCAAGCAGCGCGAGCAGGGCAAATTTGAGCTTTCGGAACTGTCCCGGCCCGAACTCTCGCCATCTGCGGAGACGCTGCAGGGGCCAGGCGATGAGATCCATGAGCGCGCCCAACGGGCAAAGCCAACCGCAGAACGCGCGACCGAGCACGAGAGTGACGAAAAGGGTCACAAGCGTCCAGATCATGCCGGGCATCAGAACGCGCTCGGACAGCGTGGTAATTCCCATCACCAGCGGATCGAGCTGAAAAAAAAAGACGAGGATTGATGAATCCCTGCAGGGGATAGCGTGTGGTCCAGATGATATAAATGAAGATCGCCAGCGCTAGTGTCTGGATCGTGCGGCGCAGATATATGAGTCTGGCGTATGGTTTGTGCATGCT
>CAZRPI010000003.1:7103-57612 GCA_964601865.1 uncultured Pelobacter sp.
CCTGCCTGCTCGGGAGAACGGTCCCATCCGATGTTCGGTTTGATCACTACCACGTCCCCACGGCGCACGAAGCGGTCCATGCCGCCCAGCGCCACCACGGCCCGGCGCGCCAGTGTACCTGGGTCCGCGCCGGTAACCACCGCCAGCCCGCAGTTCGTTCTGGGTTTGCGCCCAGTGCGCGGCGGCAGTGTGGTTGACAGTTGGGACCAGGCACGGCGGTTCAGACCAAGAGTGATGCCCAGCATACCGGCGCCGAACGCAAGCATCTTGAGGAACGACCTGCGCGAAAACGCTGAATTATACCTTTCCGTTCCGCGCTCGCCTGAAAGCCGACGGTCAATGTTCATGGATACGGACATCCTCTCCGGGGAGATTAGAGCGCCCCCGCAGCACAAGGCAGAAACGCCGATACTGACCACAACATGTTTATACCATGAAAATCAAAACCATCAGGCTTGGTAACGATTTTCCCGACACCTGATGAAACGAAAGAGCTTGACTGAATAGACCGATCAGTCTATTTTATTAGACAGTAAAGGGCGCGCATAACCGCCGAACTGCTTACAATGGCGTTTTTCTAATGGACGATATCGAAAGGTTACGGATAGACAACCGGTCTAATCAAAATTCCGGAAACGGGATGTTTCCGCTTTTCCACTCAGCAGAAAAACAAGGAGTCAGCCAGATGAAGGAAGAAAAGTTTCAACGCTTCAGCGGCGCCAGCCGTTACGTACTGGACGATGAACTGGCGAAAATCGTCAACGTTTCCATGGCACTGGAAATGCCGCTCCTGCTCAAGGGGGAACCGGGCACGGGAAAGACCATGCTGGCCCACGCCATAGCCGAGAGCCTGCAGATGCCCCTTTTGATCCTCAACGTAAAATCCAGCATGAAACTGGTGGACGCGCTCTACCAGTACGACACCCTGACGCGCCTCAACGACAGCCGGTTCGGTGATTCATCCCGTGACGTTGCCAACATCTCCGAGTATATCCGCATGGGGAAGATCGGTCAGGCTTTCGTGGCCGACCAGAAGGTAGTGCTCCTGATCGACGAGATCGACAAGGCCGATACGGACTTCCAGGACGACATGCTCGATGTGCTCGACCAGATGCAGTTCGACATCATGGAGATCGACCGGAGCGTGAAGGCCCGTAACAGACCGGTGGTAATCATCACCTCCAACGCCAAGAAGGATCTCTCGGACCCCTTCCTCGGGCGCTGCAACTTTCACCACATCGCCTTTCCCGAGGCGGACATGATGCGTAGAATCGTGAATCTCCACTTCCCGGACCTGAACGACGACCTGGCCAAAGCCTGCATCAACTCCTTCTACCGGTTACGCGGCATCGAGGGGATCGAGAAGAAACCCGCGACCAGAGAGCTGCTCAACTGGCTGCGCGCTCTGCGGGCCGATCCTGATTTCCGCATCGAGGCGCTGGCCGACGGCGCGCTTCCCTATCTGGGGGTGCTGTTCAAGAAGAGCAGTGACCTGGAGCGCGCCTCCTCCATCGCTGCTGCCTGAAAACGGAGAGGCTGCCATGTTCGTACATTTTTTCTATACCCTGAGGGAACGGGGGATTCCGGTGAGCCCCACGGCCTTCCTCCGCCTGCAGAGGGCTCTGGGACTGGGGCTCATCACCTCCCTGTCCGATCTTTACTGCGTTGCCCGCGCCCTTCTGGTAAAGAGCGAGCGGGATTTCGACACCTACGACCAGGTTTTCGGCGAACTGTTCAGCGGCGCGGAAAGCCTGCCGGACGAGAGGGTCATGATCGACGATGCCGTGAAGCTGCTGCTGGAGGAATGGCTGAAGGCGCCGAAGGAACTGGCCAGGGCGGTCGGATTGAGCGAGAAGGAGTTGCGCGCCATGAGCGGCGAGGAGTTGAGGCAGTACTTCCTCGACCGTCTCAAGGATCAGAAGGGGGCGCATCACGGGGGCAGGCGCTGGATCGGCTCCGGCGGCGTGTCTCCCGTCGGTCACGGCGGTTCCCGTCCGAGCGGCATGCGCATCGGTGGTGTCTCGCTCAGGAGTTCCGCCATCAAGACCGCCATGGAACGCCGTTACCGTGACTATTCCCAGGACGCCCCCCTGACCCGGAGCCAGATGGGAGAGGCCCTGAAACGGCTGCGCCATCTCACGCCATCAGGACCGAAGGATGAGGTCAATGTTGACAAGTCCATCTACCAGACCATGCGCAACGCCGGTGAAATCGAGATTGTGTTCGACCGCCGCCTGAAGGACAAGCTGAGCGTACTGCTCTTCATCGACAACGGCGGCTGGTCCATGGAACCATACGTGGAGATCGTCCAGACCCTTTTCCACTACGCGGAGGCCCAGTTCAGGGACCTGACCATCTTCTACTTTCACAACACCATTACCGACCGGGTCTGGCGCGATCCACAGCGCCGCAGCCGGCCGGAGATGGTGGAGAGCATCCTGCGGCGGGACCCGGAGACGCGCCTGATTTTAGTCGGCGACGCAAGCATGGCCGATGAGGAACTGTGCCAGATCAGCGGCAATATAAGGGTTGAGCACCGGCAGACACGCGCCAGCATCGAATGGCTGAAGGTGCTGGCCTCCACTTTCCGCCATGCCGCCTGGCTCAATCCCAAGTGCCCCTCCCTTTGGGGCTACGGCAGCACCATACAGATGATCGGACAGATCTTTCCCATGTTTCCCCTGAACCTGCTGGGACTGGAAAAGGCTGTGGCCCACCTCGGCAGCCGTTGAGTTCAGTTGTTTTCCCGTAACCGCCCGCAGAACTTTTTTGAGCCTGTGGCGCCGATTTATTGCTGTCCGTGCTCGTGGTTCGGGGACATCCCTTAGTCATTTCAGGTTTATTCACTTCAGCCGATATAATAAGCAGGGCTTCGCACATCGTCGGCTCCATCTGCACTCCGCTTCTCCGTCATTTGCGGTGAGACAGTCCTATGACTGCTCCCAACACCGTTTTCAGGATAATGGGTTGCGGGTACTCCGTGTGAAGTGGAATAAAGAGAAGGATGTCTCCATGGCACAGGAACAACCGGAATTTACAGCAGCAGCTGACCCCGCCTCTTCCGGGCAAATGTCGGGCAAAGAGTACAAAAGGCCGGGTTACACCCTTTATGTCTGGTTGTCCGGGGACAGGCTGGAGTGTCGCTGCGGTTATGCTCCCAACCAGCAGGGTTCGATGGTCACCTGCGAAGAAATCAGGGGATACCTGGCCCAGTCCGGAGTCAGGGAGGGGATCATTCCTGAGGCGCTGGATGACTTTGCCAGAAAGGCCGCGGCCGGCCGGACGACCACCATGGTTCCCATCGCCCTGGGAACCCCTCCTGAGGATGGGGTTGACGGGCATATCGAATTTACTGCGCAGACATCCGTTATTTCACGAAGCGCGGTTGACGATTCACGTCGCATCGACATGCACGAGGTCCTGACATTCATCAACGTCATGCCTGGTGATGAAATAGGCCGGATTGTACCGCCGACGACGGGCAGGCCGGGGAGGGGGGTTACCGGCCAGGGTATCCCCCAGACACCCGGCAGGCCACTGAAACTGGTGACGGGCAGCAACATCAGAACCGGCGGTGACGGCTCGCTGCTGATTGCCGACGCCGCGGGCAGGGTCTGCCAGGCGGGCGGAGAAATTTCGGTTGCGGAGGAATTCATCGTCCAGGGAGATGTGGACTTCAGGGTCGGTTCTATCGACTTCAACGGCTTTGTGGATATCAGAGGAGATGTGCTGGACGGTTTTCATGTAACGGCGCGCAAGGGGATGCGGATTAACGGCAATGTGGGCGCATGCGACCTGCGCAGCGAGGGGGACATCGCCTTCTGCGGGATGAACGGCGGCAGGCAGGGTACAATCGTATGCGGCGGTTCGATCATCGCCAACTATATCCACGATACGGATGTTGAGTGTGCCGGCGATGTCACCATCGAGGTAGAACTCCACAACAGCCATATCAGAACACTGGGGCGCGTTGTCGTTAACAGGGGCGCCATTGCAGGCGGATACTGCGTGGCGCTGGGCGGAGTAGAAACCAGGAAGGCGGGCTCGGCTGCTTCGGTGCCGACCGATCTGCTCGCGGGAATTGACTATCGCGACATGGAAGAGTACGAACGCCTCCTCGCCGATCTGGAAAACAACGGCGCCAGGATGTCAAATGCCAGGTCTATCGCCGAGATGGACGAACTTAAGAAGCAGAGGACCGCTCTGATGGAAAGGGTGTCGGCCCTGAGAAAGAAGAAGGATCGGAGAGCGAACCCGAAGATCAACATCAAGGGGGTGCTCCATGACAACACGCTGCTCTGCGTCGGCCTGGGGGTACGGGAAAGGCTGGATGAGCGGACCGGACCCTTCAGCGTCATTGAGAACAGCATCGAGGGGGGGTTGCGTTTTCTGGAGATGAGCAGCCTGGACGTCAGGGCGTCGGCCATGGAGCAGGCGTTCATCCGTGAACTGGCCATGGGGCGTAAAACATCATGATGAGCCAGCGGACTCCGTCGTTTGTCTGCATCTGATGGAAACGGTTTCTTGCCGGAATGAACTGCCGCTCCTGCGGAATGATTCAGGTTGCAGCTATCCCTGACCCACGAAATATCTGACGATGTCGTTGTAAAACGCCAGCGCCATCAGCCCCAGGAGCAGGACCAGCCCGATCTGTTGGGCGTATTCGCGCACTTCCCGCCTCAGCGGCCTCCGGAACAACACCTCCCAGAGATAGAAAATCAGATGACCGCCATCCAGAACTGGAACCGGAAGCAGGTTCAGGACACCCAGGTTGACGGAAATGAGCGCCACGAAGGCTAGAAAGCTGGCCCCGCCCGCGGACGCCTGTTCGCCCGCCATTTTTGCTATCATGATGGGACCGCCGACGGTATCCAGCGGTACGATGCGCTGGGCCATCTTGACAAGTGACATGACGGTCAGTTCGATGACCGCCAGGGTCTGGGACGTGCCCTTTGCGATTGCCTGGATCGGGGGATAGTGCTCGATCACGACCTCTCTCGCGGTTGCCACCCCGATGGCGAAATCGTTGACCCTCTCGCCGAACAGGTTCCTGGAGACGCGCGCTTCTGGCGTGACGCGAATCGGCACCTGTTGACCGGCACGTTTCACCACCAGGGCAAGGGGACGCCCCTTGCTCTCGATGATGATGCTGGCGAACTCGTCCCAGTGGTAAACGGCCTTGCCGTCCACGCTCATCACCACGTCATCCTTGAGGATACCGGCTCTCCATGCCGGTTTGTCCTTCAGGACTTCACCGATCTTTGTGGTAACGGTGGGAACTCCCATCATGCTGAGGGCGATGAAGACGACCCAGGCAAAGACCAGATTGAAGACGGGACCCGCCAGAACGATGACCATCCGGACCAGCGGCGGTTTATGGGCAAAAGAGCGCCTTTTTTCCTCCTCCGTCAGTTCCCCCTGTTGCGCCGTTACCGCTTCCCCCCCGGGAGGCTCCGGTTCGTGGTGAGTTTCCCCCCCCTCGATGAATCCACCTTCACCCAGCATCTTGACGTAACCGCCCAGGGGAAAGGCGGAGATCAGGTACTCCGTTTCGCCCATGCGTCTGCCGAACAGTTTGGGGCCGAAACCGAGGGAGAACTTTTCCACCTTGACGTTGGCCATCTTGGCGACGATGAAGTGGCCCATTTCGTGGACGAAGATCAGAACACCGATCGTTATGACAAAATAAATCAGTGTCATGTCAGACCGTCAATTTACTGCACACTTCACGAGCGGTGGCGCGCCCCCACTGGTCGGCGTGGAGTACTTCCTCTATGGAGTTCAGGTTGTGGGCCTGGTGGCTGTCCATGACCCTTTCGATGATCCGCGCGATCGTAAGGAAGCCGATCCGCCCCTCAAGGAAAGCCTCGACCGCTATTTCGTTGGCGGCGTTCATGACCGCTGGCATACTTTCACCCTCCTGAATGGCGCGATAGGCCAGATCCAGGCAGCGAAATTTTTCCTGGTCCGGCTTGAAGAACGTCAGGCCGCTGAGCGTCGTGAGATCCAGCGGCTGGACGCCCGTTGCGATGCGTTCGGGATGGGTGAGGGCGTACGCGATGGGGGCCTTCATGTCCGGAGTGCCCAGTTGCGCGATGACGCAGCCGTCGACATACTCGACCATCGAGTGGATGATGCTCTGGGGATGGATGTTGATGTCGATCCTGTCCATGGGGGCGTTGAAAAGCCAGTGGGCTTCGATGACTTCCAGCCCCTTGTTCATCATGGTGGCGGAATCGATCGTGATTTTTTTGCCCATGCTCCAGTTCGGATGGTTGAGGGCGTCACGAACGGTTACCTCCGACAGTTGATCGAGCGGAGTATTCAGGAAGGGACCGCCCGATGCCGTCAGGATGATCCTCTTGATGTCATCGACACGGTGACCTTCCAGGGACTGGAAGATGGCGCTGTGCTCGCTGTCCACCGGGTAGAGTCTGACCCCGCGCTCTCTCACCATGCCCATGAAGATGTGCCCTGCAGTCACCAGGGTTTCCTTGTTTGCCAGGGCAATATCCTTGCCGGCGCGGATCGCGGCCGCGGTCGGAACAAGACCGGCGGCTCCGACGATCGCCGCCACCACCATGTCAGTTTCCTGCGCGGTGGCGACTTCGATCAGTCCCTCCACGCCGCCGACGATCTTCACGTCCATCCCTCCGCAGAGAACCCTGAGACGGGGAATGTCCTCCTTCATGGCGACCGCGGCTATCCGCGGCGAGAACCGCTTAATCTGGCTGGCCAGGAGTTTCAGGTTTTTTCCCGCCGTAAGACCGACGACCCGGAAACGGTCCGGGTGGGCCGCGACGATGTCGAGCGTGCTCGTTCCGATGGAACCGGTCGAACCCAGTATTGAGAGCTGTTTCATAAAACTATCCCTTGAACATGTAGATGGCGTAATAGTAAGTCGCCGGGGCGGCGAAAATGATGCTGTCCAGCCTGTCGAGGATGCCGCCGTGGCCTGGCATGATCGTTCCCGAGTCTTTCACCCCGAAGCTTCGTTTGAGCAGGGATTCGAAAAGATCGCCGGCCTGCCCGAGAATGCCGATGACGATGGCGGTCAGCAGGGCGTCACGCAGTGTGAGCTGCGGGAAAAAGGTGTATCTGGCAATCATAGCACCGGATATGCTTCCCAGCACGCCGCCAATTGCGCCCTCTATGCTTTTTTTGGGGCTTACCAGGGGGTAGAGGCGGTGTTTTCCCAGTGCCCTGCCGCTGTAGAATGCAACCGAATCGTTCGTCATGACGATCAGCATGATAACGATGAGCCACTGCACGCCGTAGCGAGTCTGCCGCAGCAGCACCAGATGCGCCAGAAGAAGCGGTATGTAGAGGAATCCCAGCATTGAATACGCCGTTTCCCGCGCCGCATCGGCGATGTCTCCGACGCGAAACAGGAAGAGCAGCGAGAACAGCAGAAAGAAACCGATGATGGCCGGCAGAAAGAAACGATCCGTGCCCACAAGCGGGATGAAGACGACGGCAACTCCGCAGACGGCCGCCAGCCAGGATTCAGAGCGCCTGTGCGGCAGAGCCATGCGGTAGAACTCCAGCGTGGCAATGACGGTGACGACACCGAGAAGGGCGGCAAAGAGCAACGGGCCGCCCATGGTGATTGTCAGTACGACAACCGGCAACAGAGTGAAAGCGGTGATCAGACGTTTAATGGTGTGGTCCCCTGGGATATCTGGTCGCTGGTCTTGCCGAAACGGCGCTCGCGGGACTGAAAATCGGCCAGTGCCTTGTTGAACTCGTTGATGGTGAAATCCGGCCAGTTGATATCGGTGAAATAGAGTTCCGTATAGGCCAGTTGCCACAGCAGAAAGTTGCTGATGCGCATCTCGCCGCTGGTTCGGATGAGGAAGTCGGGATCGGGCAGATCGCCGGTATACAGGTAGTTGCCGAAGGTTTCAACGGAAACGGTTTCCGGATCAACCGTACCGGAAAGCACGTCGCGAGCCAGGCGTTTCGCCGCCATGGCCAGTTCCTGGCGTCCGCCATAGGAGAGCGCCATGGTAAGGACCATGCCGGTGTTGCCCGATGTCTGGCGGATGGCCTCTTCCAGGGCCTCATTCACGTCCTCGGGAAGATCGCTTCGGTTGCCGATCACGTTGTACCGGATGTTCTTGCGCATCATGCGGGCGGTCTGCCTGCGAATGTATTTCTTGAGCAGAGCCATCAGGGCGCGCACTTCCACGGCCGGCCTCAGCCAGTTCTCGGACGAAAACGCGAACAGTGTCAGGTATTTGATTCCAAGATGCCAGGAATGCTCCACCACCATACTCACCGTTTCCGCGCCGCGCTGGTGTCCGACGATCCGTTTGAGCATGCGTTCCTGGGCCCAGCGTCCGTTGCCGTCCATGATGATGGCAACGTGAACCGGAAGGCGCTTCGGGTCGAGTTTTTGAATCAAACCGCCATGACCTCTTTTTCTTTATTGGTTACGCTTTCATCGACCTTCTGCTCAAAGCTCTTGGTGGTATCCTGAACTTCCTTTTCGAGTTTTTTCAGTTCATCCTCGGTTATGGACTTCTCTTTTTCAGCCTTTTTCAGGCGGTCAATGGCATCGCGGCGGATGTTGCGCAGCGCGACCTTGACGTCCTCTCCTTTTTTCCTGATATCCTTAACGATCTCCTTGCGTCGTTCCTCGGTCAGGGGAGGGATGTTCAGCCTGATGGCGCGGCCGTCGTTGGACGGGGTCAAACCGATGTTGGCATTGAAGATCGCCTTTTCGATGACCGGTATGAGCTTGGCCTCCCAGGGAGTTACCGTGATCATGCGCGGTTCCGGGACCGCAAGTGTGGCGACCTGGCTCACCGGAGTGGCATTGCCGTAATAATCGACCTTGATACCGTCAAGAACCGAGGTTGAGGCGCGACCGGTACGGATCTTCTGGAATTCGGTCTTGAGAACGGCCACGGTTTTTTCCATGTGGGATTTCATATCGTTAAGAATGTTTTTTGCCATGAGGTCTATTCTCCCTGTACGATTGTGCCGATTTCTTCGCCGCCTATGACCCTTTTGATGTTTCCGGGATTGGTGAGGTCGAAAACGATGATCGGCAGATTGTTATCCATGCATAGAGAGGTAGCTGTTGCGTCCATCACCTGCAATCCTCTCTTGAGAACGTCGATGTAGGTGAGTCTGGGCAGCTTTACGGCAGTCGAATCCTTTTTGGGATCGGCGGTATAGACTCCGTCAACCTTGGTCCCCTTCAGGATGGCCTGGGCGTTGATCTCCATGGCGCGCAGACTGGCGGCCGTATCCGTGGTGAAGTACGGATTTCCCGTTCCCGCGCCGAAGATGACGACCCGCCCCTTCTCAAGGTGGCGTATGGCGCGACGTCGGATGTACGGCTCGGCCACCTGCTGCATGGCGATCGCGGATTGCACGCGGGTTGCCACCCCGATCTTTTCCAGGGCGTCCTGCATGGCCAGCGAGTTGATCATTGTGGCCAGCATTCCCATGTAATCGGCGCTGGCGCGCTCCATCCCCTGGGATGACGCGGCCAGTCCCCTGAAGATATTGCCGCCACCGATAACCAGGGCAAGCTGGACGCCCTGTTCATGGACATCGCGAATCTCGGCCGCAATGGCTGTAATTGTTTTCGGGTCGATACCGTAGCCCTGTGTGCCGGCAAGTGATTCGCCGGAAAGCTTCAGCAACACCCTGGTAAAGGAAGGTCTGCTCATGTTTTCTCCAGTCGGTACCTCGGAGGATCAAAAAAAAAAGCCGACCATTCCGGCCGGCTCTCAGTGCTATTTCATACCGGCCGCTGCCGCCACCTCGGCGGCAAAGTCCGATTCTTTCTTTTCCAGACCCTCGCCCAGAACGTAGCGTTCAAAACGTTTGATGGTTATGGTTGCGCCGATCGCTGCGCCGGCCTCCTTGACCACCTGGGGAATGGTCTTGTCCGTATCCTTGACGTAGACCTGCTCATTCAGACAGACCTCACCGTAAAACTTGTTGAGTTGTCCGAGAATAATTTTTTCGACGATGTTATCCGGTTTGCCCGACTCCCTGGCCTTGGCGCGGTAAATGTCCTTCTCGCGTTCGAGGACATCCGCCGGGACCTGATCGCGGGTAATGTAGCGGGGCGCCGCGGCAGCCGAATGCATGGCGATGTCCTTCACCAGCGTTTTGAGGGTGTCGGCGTTGTCCGGGGTAACGGACGGACCCTCGACCTGAACCATGACACCTATTTTGCCGCCGGCGTGGATGTAGAAACCGATACAGCCGTCAGCTGGCACGTCAAAACGGGTGAAACGGCGGATCTGGATGTTTTCGCCGATAACCGCGATGGATTCGTTCAGATAGCTCTGGACCGTTTTGGACGGATCAGCCGTGTAGGGTTGCGCCATCATGGCCGCGCAGTCGGCGGGAGAGGTGGCCAGGATGTGATTGCCGATGTTGGTGACGAATGCCTTGAACATGTCGTTCTTGGCGACAAAATCCGTTTCGCTGTTGACTTCAAGAAGGATCCCGCTCTTCAGATCGTCGGATACGAACGCGGCCACCATGCCTTCCGTGGCGGCACGGCCGGAGCGTTTCGCGGCGGCCGCGAGCCCCTTGGCCCGCAGGAAATCCACCGACTTTTCAAAATCGCCGTCGTTCTGTTCAAGAGCCTTCTTGCAATCAAGCATGCCGGCTCCGGTTGCTTTTCTCAGTTCATTGATTTGGGCTGCTGTTATCGCCATTGAATTAGTACTCCTTCCGTTACTGGCCGGGTAATAGACAACCGGGCAGTGGCGCTGAACGTGCTGCTTTCAGGGGACTGCTCACGGGTTGGTAGCGGGTTATTCCCCCTCGGCTGCGGCTTCCTGGGGCGCCTCTCCGGATTGCTCAGCGTCACCTTCCTGCTCCGCCTGAAGAGCGGCGTTGCGGGCCTGGGCGCCCTCAAGGACTGCGTCAGCCATCTTTGAAGAGAGAAGTCGGATGGCGCGGATCGCGTCATCGTTTCCGGGAATTACGTAGTTGATCGGATCGGGATCGCAGTTGGTATCGACGATAGCCACCACCGGAATCCCCAGCTTGTTGGCTTCCTGAATGGCAATTTCCTCATTTTTGGGATCGATGACGAACATGAGGCCGGGAAGCTTGTGCATCCCCTTGATTCCGCCGAGGATCTTCTGGAGTTTCTCGCGCTCCTTCTCGAACTTGAGCGCCTCCTTTTTGGGGTAGGCTTCGATGCTGCCGTCCTCGAACATCGCGTCGATCCGTTTCAGCCGGTCGATACTCTGCTTCACTGTCGAGAAGTTGGTCAGCATGCCGCCGAGCCAGCGCTGGTTGACATAGAACATGCTGCAGCGTTCGGCCTCTTCCTGGATCGAATCCTGGGCCTGTTTCTTGGTCCCGACAAAAAGTACGGTTTCACCGTTCAGGACCGATTCTTTGACGAAGTTGTAGGCGGATTTGAAAAAACGGACGGTTTTCTGCAGGTCGATGATGTAGATGCCGTTACGCGCCCCGAAGATGTAGGGCTTCATCTTGGGGTTCCATCGTTTGGTCTGGTGGCCGAAGTGAACACCCGCCTCCAGCAGTTCTTTCATGCTGATACTTGACATACTCGGTTTCTCCTTTGGTTTGACTTCCGCCCCGTTGAATCCCCGCAAGCCACAAGGGACACCGCCGGTATGTGTCGGGGCGTGTGAATTGAAAACACGACTTTATATCACGACCGTTTTAGCCATGGCAAGGACAAAATAAGGTCACTTCAGCTGATGGATGAACAGGCCGCTGCGCAGTTTCGGCTCAAACCAGGTGGATTTCGGGGGCATTATCTGATCCTGGTCGGCCAGTTCAATGAGTTCGGAGACGGACGTGGGAAAGAGCGAGAAGGCTACCGCGTATTCACCGCTGTCCACGAGCCGGATCAGTTCCTCGTTGCCGCGGATGCCGCCCACGAAGTGAATGCGGGTATCGGTGCGGGGGTTCTGGATGCCCAGAATGGGATTCAGGAGCAGATCCTGGAGGATGGAAACGTCCAGGCGTTTGACGGTGTCGGATTCATCGATGGAGGGGGTGCGGAGCCTGAGGTGGCGCCATTTCCCGTCGAGGTACATGCCGAAATTGTGCCGGGCGGTGGGTGCGACCGGCACGGGGGAGCCGGATATTTCAAATATCCGTGCGACCTGTTCCAGAAAGGCGCTGACATCGAGTCCGTTCAGGTCCCTGACCACACGATTGTAAGGCATGATGTTCAGCTGGTCCTCGGGAAAGATGACGGTGAGAAAGAAGTTGTACTCCTCGTCTCCCCTGTGATCGGGGTTGCAGCCTCGCCGCAGTTCCCGGACTCTTTCCGCCGCCGCGCTGCGATGGTGGCCGTCGGCAACGTAGAGACGCGGCTGGCCGGCAAACAGGTCGATCAGCCGCCGCACCAGGATGGCGTCGTTGAGAAGCCAGAGGGTATGGGCAACATCGTCATCGGTGACGAAATCGTACTCCGGGGGTGAAGCGGTTACATCCGCGATAATCTTCTCTGTCTCGGCGGATGAACGTGAGATGTAGAAGACCGGTTCGTCGTTGGCGTCCAGACAGTCGATATGCCGGACGCGGTCATCTTCCTTGTCGGGCCGGGTATGCTCGTGTTTCTTGATAACCCCGCACTGATAGTCATCAACGCTTGCACATGCCACGAGCCCCGTCTGGGTGATATCGCCCATGCGCTGGCGGTAGACGTAGAAACTCTCGGTGGGGTCGGCCACCAGAGTCCCCCTGCTGATGAACTCATCCAGGTTCAGTTTTCCCTGCAGATACACCGAATCGTCATGGGGATCGATTTCCGGCGCCAGGTCGATTTCCGGACGCGAAACATGCAGAAAACTGAAGTGGTTACCAGCCGCCATGGCCCGCGCCTCTTCGACGTTCATGACGTCGTACGGGAGCGCCGCAACGCTTTCGGCCAGGTTTTTGGGAGGGCGAAGCGCCCTGAACGGTCTTATTATGGCCATGCCATCTCCATAGTTTATTGGAAGTACCTGCGCGCGCCGACAAAGCGTTTCACGAAATAGTTGTCGTCAATTGCCGTAATACGGATCTCTTCCCCCCTGCGCGGGGCGTGTACGAATTTGCCGTTGCCCACGTAAATGCCCACATGGTTGATTTTCTCGTCCGATGAGCCGAAGAAGACGAGATCTCCATCCAGCAGGGAATTCTTCGTAACCGACTCGCCGGTCCTGAACTGTTCCCGGGACGTCCGCGGTATGCTCACGCCGCACAGGTTGTAAACCGCCCGGACAAAGCCGCTGCAGTCCATCCCCTCCACGACGTTGACGCCACCCCAGCGGTAGGGTATGCCGACGAACCGCTCGGCGGTGCGGGCGGCGATATACCCCATGTCATGCTCACCCGTCGGGCGGGATTTCGTCTGTCTGGGAGGAAAACCATCCGTAGCGCCGCCGTCGGAACTCTTTTTATTCCGTGGCGGACGGGATTCGTTCCGGGACCCGGGCTGACGTCCAGGTTCTTTCGCCTCGGAAAAAACCACCTCGTTCGGCGGAGCAATATAGAAACTGCCGATCAGCCTGTCGGCGACCAGTCTTTCGGCTGCGGCGCGGGCCTTCTCCTTTGAGGCGAAATCACCGAAGCGGACGGCGTAGATGCCGTTGTCCTTCCGGAAGTAGAATGCATCAATCCCCTTTTTCTGGAGCGTGGCGGTAAAACGCTCGGCGTTTCTGACCTCGGCAAAGGCGCCCATCTGGATGGCGTATCCCAGACGCCGTATTCCCGACGCCGCAGCGGATCGCGCCGAATGTACGGACAGGATAAGAACCGCGGCGCAGAGGGCAATTTTCATCAATCGATATGTGGTGAGCATGATCTGTCAGGTAATCTTTTCGTGGAGCGGGCAGGGTGATTTTAAATCAGTATCCATAATTGACTGCCATGAGTAAAGAACTTTTTGGCCGTCCGGGCATCCGGGGACGGCCGGCAACCGGGGGCGCGCCCCTCTGTTGCCGGCCGCGGAATATCGGGGGAGGCAGGTTCAGCCGGTCCCTATTCCGTGTCACCCGCCTGGCGGCGGACTCCCATGAGGAAAGCCACGACAAATTCCTCCAGGGCGCCGTCGAGCACGGCGTCCGGATTGCCCGATTCCACCCCCGTCCGCAGGTCTTTTACCATCTTGTAGGGGTGGAGCACATAGGAACGGATCTGGCTCCCCCAGCCGATCTCCTTTTTCTCGGAGGCGATCTCGGATGCCCTGGCGTTGCGCTCCTCAAGTTCCCTCTCGTACAGCCTCGCCCTCAGCACCTTCATGGCCGTGGCGCGGTTGAGAATCTGACTCCGTTCGCTCTGGCAGGCCACCACGATGTTCGTGGGGAGGTGGGTAATCCGGACCGCCGAGTCGGTGGTGTTGACGTGCTGGCCGCCGGCCCCTCCGGATCTATAGGTATCGACGCGCAGATCTGAATCGCTGATTTTTATCTCGATATCCCCCTCATCGATTTCCGGGAACGCGTACACCGACGCGAACGAGGTGTGCCTGCGGGCGTTGCTGTCAAAAGGCGAGATGCGGACGAGGCGGTGAATTCCCGCTTCCGCCTTGAGATAGCCGTAGGCGTATTCACCGCTGACACTGAAGGTGGCGGACTTTATCCCGGCCTCCTCACCCGACTGGTAATCGGTGATGGTGGCTTTCCACCCCTTCTTCTCGCAGTAGCGCAGATACATGCGCAGGAGCATTTCCGCCCAGTCCTGGGATTCAGTTCCTCCTGCTCCCGGGTTGATGGAGATGAAACAGGAGTTGCGGTCGTGGGGGCCGGAGAGCATGCGCCGAAACTCCGCCGCCTCCAGTTCCCTGGCCAGGCGGTCGTTCATCTCACGGACCTCCTCCAGCGTCCCCTCGTCGCCCGCCTCCTGACCCAGCTCGATCATTATCCGCACGTCCTCGATCTGGCGGTTGAGCGAATCCCACATCTGGACCACCTTTTCCAGTGCGGTGCGTTCCTTAAGAATCCCCTGGGAGCTTTCCGCGTTGTCCCAGAAACCGGGCGCGGCGATCTTTGATTCGATTTCCTGGATTGACTCACGCTTCGTATCTACGTCAAAGAGACCCCCTGAGTTTGGCGATCCGCTCTTCAAAGCCGTTCATTCTTGCCACTTCTTCACGAAACATGTCTTGCTCCTTGTCTGTTATTTGTACCCTGGTTCGGTGACGCCGGCATACCGCAGTGTCCGCAACAGCCGGGGCCCATACGCCGCCATGCCGTGACAAAACTCTCACTCTGCCGGTCCTCCGGCGGGCTGCCGGAAATCTCCTGAAACGCAAAGCCAGAGGCATTCCGGACCAACGGAGGTATGGAGACGGCACGGGACCAGGTGTACCTTTTCAGGGGAGATTCCCCGTTATCCTCGTTTGGCGCCCTGCCCGGGGCGAATCCGCGGCGCGAGCAGTATCAATGCCATGAGCGCGACGCAGACCCACGCCGGCATGTCCCCGGTCCTGAGATAGAGCGCATCGGCTGTTCCCGGTGTAACCTCCCCGGATTTGAAAGCCTCTTCAAAGAGACCGGTCATGCCGCGGATATGGCCGTTCTGATCCACAAGCGCCGTAATGCCGGTGTTTGCCGCCCGGAGCAGGGGGGTTCTGGTTTCGACTGCCCTGAACACGGCGATCGCGAGGTGCTGGTACGGCGCCGAAGAGTCTCCGAACCAGGCGTCATTGGTGATGTTGATCAGGATGCGGGCCCCGTTGCGCACGTACTCCCTGGCCAGTTCCGGAAAGATTGCCTCGTAGCAGACCAGAAGGCCGGCCTCCGTCCCACACACCGGCAGGGGCGTGGCGTGTTCTCCGGGTGAGAAGTCACCGATTCCGACCACGATCTTGTTGATGAAGGGGAACAGGGCGCCCAGCGGCACGTATTCACCGAACGGCACCAGATGAAGCTTGTCCCCCCTGGCGACGGTTTCCCCGCCACTGTTGATGACGAAGGCGCTGTTGAGGAACACGGTGCTGCCGTTGCGCAGTTCGTGGGCGGGACTGCCGAGGAGCAGAGAGGAGTTGAGCTCGCGCGGCAGTCTCCTGATCCGTTCCGCCTCCAGGGGCTGATCCTGAAAGAAGAAGGGGACGGCGCTCTCCGGCCAGATCACCAGATCCGTCCTCTCCCGGCCGGCCTCCCTGGTCAGGCGCTCGTAGATCGCGATGGTCTGGTCGCGGAACTCGGGACTCCACTTGATGTCCTGACGGATGTTACCCTGGATCAGGGCGACCCGCAGCGGTTTTCCCGGCTGGGCCTCCGCACCGTTGAGGCGGATGAATCCGTATCCCAGGGTGGTAATCAGGGCGACAACCAGGACGACGGCGCTCTTGGCGGGATAGGGCACTCCGACCCCCGAGTTTGCCCTCAGCACGCGGTAGAAGACCGCATTGGCCAGCACGATCAGAAAGGTGACGCCATAGACTCCGGTGACATCGGCGATCTGGATCAGCGGCAGCGTCCGATACTGGGAGTGTCCGAGCATGGCCCAGGGAAAGCCCGTCAGCAGGAAGGAGCGGAGGTAGTCGCACGCAACCCAGCAGACCGGCAGCGTGAAGACTCTTTTCAGGCCGGCCCGCTCCCCGTAGCGGGCCACAAGGGTGGCAAAACCGTAAAACAGGGCCAGCCACGCCGACAGCGCGAGGTAGAGCGGGATGCTGACAACCCAGGGAAGATGGCCGTATCTGGTGATGACGATATTGATCCAGTACAGGATGCCGATGTAGGCAACGAATCCGCAGGTAAAGCCAATCCGGAAGGCGGCGCGTCGGGACAGCCCCTCCATGGCAACGAGGAGGGGGATCAACGCGAACCAGGCCAGGAAGGAAAAACCGGTTTTGGGAAAGGAGAGGGCGACCAGAACCCCGGACAGGATGGCCAGCAGACCCGGCCGGTCGAAGAATGCCGCCGATTTCGAGAAAACGGAACCGCCTCTCACTCCGCATCCGTTTCCGCGTTACCAATTCGTGTAATGCTGACTTTCTTTATCTTGCGCTCATCGGCGTCCAGAATCGAGATGCGCAACTGATCATTCTCGATGACTTCACCGATGGCAGTGATTCTGCCGGTCAGGTGGAAGATGAGGCCACCCACTGTGTCGAACTGATCCCGCTCGATCTCGATGCCGAAATGCTCTTCAAGGTCCTCAATGGGCATGCGGGCGTCGGCGGTGATGGAACCGTCGTCGTTGACCGAAAAGAGGGCCTCCTCACGGTCGTGTTCATCCTGAATGTCGCCCACGATCTGCTCCAGCAGGTCCTCGATGGAAATCAGGCCGGAGGTGCCTCCATATTCGTCAATGACGATGGCCAGGTGAACATGCCTGCTCTTGAACTCCTGGAGCAGTAGCTCCAGATTTTTCGTTTCCGGAATGAAGAACGGCGGGCGCATGATCGAGCGGAGCCGGATCTGATCTTCCGGCAGCCCCCAGTATTTCAGGAGGTCCTTCGCATAGAGCAGACCGATTACGTTATCCACGCTGTTTTCGTAGACCGGGATGCGGGAATGCCCGCAGGCAAGGATGACTTCCAGAAATTCCCGAACCGAAGCATCCACGGAGACGCATGCCATATCGATGCGGGGGACCATGATTTCCCGCACCATGGTGGAGCGGAGAGAAAAGATTGAACATATCATGTCGCTCTCTTCTTCGTTGACCAGCCCCTCATCTTCACTGGCCTTGATGAGGTCCTGAATCTCGCAGGCGGTCATCTTTTTCCGGCCGTAGACAAAACGTTCAATCAGTTTCAGTATCCCGGTTTTTTTGTTACTGCCGTCTTCCAACTTGGGCATCCTCCCTGTAATGTCCGAAATTCAAACTCGAAATCCAAGTGCAAATAAACGCCATTTTCATTTTTCATGTTACCCCAGACGGTTGAAGAGCAGAAGGACAATGACAGTTATGGCGGAACCGACAAAAGAACCGTAAACGACCTCCCGCATGGTGTGGATTCTCATCAGCAGCCTGGAATGGCTGACCATCGCGGCCAGCATGATGCACAAAAGCGAAATAAGGGGATCGCGGGTTTTGATTGATACCGCGGTCGCGACGGAGAAAGCCACTGCAGCGTGACCACTGGGCAATCCCCCTTCCAGGGCGGTTCCGCTGCGAGTCAGGCTTTTTATCATGATGACGACGATGATAACAACCAGAATCGAAACCAGCGTCCCCATGTCGGCTGGTGAACCAAACATCTCAAGCGCCTTTCCATAGAAGGGAAACAGATACCGTGACAGGATGATGTATCCTATGATTACCGCCCCCATGGCGGCTACCATGACCGCGCCCGCCGCCGTATCCTTGGCGATTTTGGCAAGAGGGTGATAGTCAGGCGCCACCAGATCCACAATGGACTCGACGGCCGTGTTCAGCAGCTCGGCAAAAAGGACGAACAGGATTGAGAGGGAAAGAAGGGCGAACTCGACCAGGGTAACCCGCAGGAAGAGGGATGCCAGAAGAACGGCCAGCGCGGAAAGAAAATGGTTGCGCATGTGTTTTTCCGCCCGCACCGCATGAAGAATACCCTCAATGGCGCAGTTGGCCGAATCTATGAATCGGTCGGGTTTAGTAACCCCTCTTTTTTCAGTATCCTGAATAATTCTCTCTCCTTGTTATCCATCCTGCGAGCTTCGTCCTCACCGCTCCGCTCATGGTCATAGCCGCAGAGGTGCAGGATGCCGTGCATCAGCAGGAAGGAGAGCCGCTCGAAAAAATCCCACCCCCCCTCTTCGGCCTCACGACCGGCCGTATCCGCCGAAATGACGACATCACCCAGGGCCAGGGGGGTGACGTTGCCGTACTCCCCCTCCCGGAGGGAAAAGGAAATCACGTTGGTGGGACGGTCCTTTGACAGATAATCGCGGTTTATCCGGCGGATGGTGCGGTCTCCAACGATGGAAATTGACAGTTCGGTTTCCTCAGGACATCCCAAGGCGCTTAATATCCTCGACGCCACCTTTTTGAGCTGGCCGGCCCTGACCCGCTGCCTCCTCTGTCGATTGCTGAGCAGTATCCGCACTCCTGTGTCCTCCTCCCTGAACATGCCTGTCCTGCTCCGCCGAGCCAGACTTCTGCTTGTGTGGAAACGGTATTCTTTTCCCGTTGCCCCCCTTGTGGACAGGCTCCGGATATTCGATACGATGGTGGAATATGCCGTTCAGGATCCGATTGAAGCTCCTGGCGATCTGGTGCAGGTTTTTCAGCGTCAGTTCGCATTCTTCCAGCTGACCGTCTATGAAGATGTTGTTGATGAGTTTCTGGACCATCCCCTGGATCCTGTCGGGAGTGGGATTGGTAAGGGTGCGTGACGCCGCCTCGACGCAGTCCGCCAGCATGACGATTCCGGCCTCCCGTGTCTGGGGCTTGGGGCCGGGATAGCGGAAATCCTTCTCCTCCACCACATTTCCGGTGGACTCGGCCTGAGTTCTGGCCTTGTCGTAGAAAAATTTGATTATTCCGGTGCCGTGGTGTTGCCGAATAATGTCGATGATCGGTTGCCCCAGATGTTTCTCCCGCGCCAGCTCCACCCCCTCCTTGATGTGTGAGATCAGGACCAGGGCGCTCATGCTGGGCGAGAGTCTGTCATGACGGTTGTCTTCACTTCCCTGGTTTTCAATGTAGTACAGCGGCTTGGACGCCTTGCCGATGTCGTGGTAATACGCCGCCACCCTGGCCAGCAGGGGGTTGGCGTTGACTGCCTCGGCGGCGGCTTCGACCAGGTTGCCCACCACCACGCTGTGGTGATAGGTGCCGGGAGCCCGGACCATCAGGTCTCTCAGCAGGGGAGAATTGAGATTGGCCAGCTCAAGGAGCTTGATGTCGGTTGTATAGTTGAAGAGGGTTTCGATAACGGGGATGAAGCCCGATACGAGACCGGCGTTCACGATGCCGCTCACCATGGCGAAAATCGCCACGTAGATGGTCTGAATGCTGAGAAGGGTGTTGCTGAAGGTCTGAAACGCCAGAGCCAGCGCCAGATTCACCACGGACACCTTGAGACCGGCCGAGTAGATTGTCCCGCGGTCCGAGCATTGGCGCATGCCGTGGGCGCCGACAATGCTCCCGAGCAGCGCGTAGATCACCACGAACATGCTGTTGTCAAACAGGATTCCCATCAGGGGCGCCAGGATGGCGCAGTACACGAGCGCGACTTCGGAATTTATGAGGACCCGCACTATCATCGCGCCAGCGGCGAAGGGAAAGAGGTAGTAGTAATTGTTGGTGTCGATGTGCGGAAATACCGGTCCGATGCTGTGGGTGATCATGAGCGCGGTCTTGAAAACCATGAAACTGCCGATGATCAGCAGCGAGAGGGTCAGTATGTCCTTGTTGGTCGGATCGAACTTCCGGATATTCTTGCAGGCGAAACGATAGGGAAAGTAAAAGAGCACCAGAATCATGGCAAAGGTGCCCATTGCCGCGAAGAAGCGATTGCTGCTGCGAGCCTCATGAAAGATCTTGCGCAGTTTCTGGGATTGTTCGGGGCTGATCCGTTCGCCGACCCGTACGATCATTTCGCCCTTCTGCACCTTGAAGAGGACCGGACTGACCGATTCCATGGCGGAGGCGCTGCGGATCTCGGATGCCTCCCGATTGTAAAACAGGTTTGGCAGCAGGATGCGGGCGATAATGGCGGAGATCAGGCGGGAGTCACCGGGGCTTGCCAGGCCGGAATACCTCCAGCCGGCGACAATCCGGCGCGCCTCTACTATTTCCGTATAGTTCGTGGATTCGTTGCCTGGGCCGATCAGGTGGCCGTCGTTGTCGAGAATTTCGATGCCCCGGCGGCTGTTCGTCTGAAAGACCTTGCCGTCCAGCACGATATTGCGCTGGTAGAGGTCGTTGAGCAGCGTGGCCAGATCCGCAAGGAATGCCTTGTCTGATTTTATCCGGGTCAGGGCGCGTATCTCCTCCGCGCTCAGTTCCGTGTCGAGAACGGAAGCGAGGGACTTGCGCCACTCGTCCCTGCCCGCATGCTCTGCCGATGCGCCTTTCTCGGAGATGAGGGCAAGGGTCTGTTCCAGTTTTTCGCTCAGGTATGACGGGATCCGATTGCTCAGGTTGTAGATGATCGGAGCGTTGTTGCCGACTTCTCTTCTGCGCTGCTCCGTGAGCGCCCGGTCTTCCACGAGGAAATCCTGGGGCGCGCGGATATCGGACGTGGCGATGTCTCCCGGCTTGAAGTCGAAGGTAAACAGGTGGTGTTTCGGCAGTATGATCAGGGTGAGCAGCAGCGCGGTGGTAAAAAGAAGGATGAACCTGTTGCGACGGGCCGTCAACGGATTGGAAAACCTTTTGACGAGTGAATCGAAAAGGTTCGATCCCAGTTTGCTCAGGTGCGTCAGGGTATGTTGGTCCTGCCTGTGACCGAGTTGATCCGGCATATATCAGTGAGTTGGTTCAACCATGTTCAGTAAGTGGCGTGTGGAAAGCACGTAACTGTTTGAAATCCGATTCCTAAATTATATCTAAACCGAGAATGTGTCAACAGATCATAATCCGGCCGGCGTGAATCAGTTGTCGAACATCAGCTTGCGCTCCAGATCCATGGAGTGGGTCAGCCTCTTGGCGTCCTCCATGGTGATGCGGTCCTGCCGGTAAAGCTGAATCAGGTGCTGGTCCAGGGTCTGCATCTGGTACTGGGCAGCCCCGTTTTCGATGTGCTTTTCAAGTTCGCTGAGGCGTCCCTCCCGGATACAGGCCTGGATGGTAGTCGTTGCGCGCATGATCTCCACAACGGGGAGAATGTTCTCTCCGGATTTATCCTTGATCAGACGCAGTGATACCGTGGCGACCAGAATATCGGCCAGCCTCTGTCGGATGATCTCCTGCGCGTCGGGAGGGAAATTTCCGACGATGCGGTTGATGGTGGATACCGCTCCCTGGGTGTGCAGGGTCGTCAGCACCAGATGTCCGGTTTCCGCGGCCTTGATGCATGCGTCGACGGTTTCCGCGTCCCGTATCTCTCCGACCATGATTACGTCGGGGTCCATGCGCAGCGCCGCTCTCAGGGCATTGTTGAAACTGTTGGTGTCGATGCCGACCTCTCTCTGGATGACGCAGCTCTTCTGCGAAGTAAAGAGGAACTCTATGGGATCCTCGATGGTGATGATGTTGTAACTCTGCTGCTCGCTGATGCACCTGATCATGGAGGCGAGGGTCGTTGATTTTCCGTTTCCGGTGGGGCCCGTGACCAGGATCAGTCCGTTGGGCGCCCTGACGATTTCCTCCAGAACCGGCGGCAGGTTGAGCTCCCTGAATGTGCTGATGTAGGGCGGGATGACGCGCATGATGATACCGAAACAGCCGCGCTGTTTGAAGACGCTTGCCCGGAAACGCCCGCCGCTCGAAAGAGCGTATGATGCGTCAATCTCCTTGAAATCACTGGTGATCTGACGGTTGTTCTGTTCGAGGATCCTGGTTGCTATGAATTCCGTATCCTTGGAAGTAAGGTTCGGCATTCTGGAACGGATGAGCTGGCCCCGTCCGCGGAAGAATGGGGGGCTGTCCACCTCGAAGTGGAGGTCGGACACTTTTTTCTGAAAAGCGATTTCCAGGATCTGATTCAAAATATTTATATCCATAACAGACCTTTGTTGGTTAATCGGTACCTGAGTCATTTCTGCCGCGAATCTGCAAGCAGCTTCTGACGGTACAGGTTGTTGTCAAGAATCAAGCCGGCGTAGCGCGCGGCTATGTCCAGCAGATCAATCTGGAGCGGCAAACCGGCTATCTGGCCAAAATCCCCGTAAATGAGCGCAATGACCCTGCCAAAGGCCCTGATGGGCATGAGAAGAACCTTCGGGCTGTGCGGGGTTTCAATCTGCGTATACAGGTACCCCCGCAGCACCGTATCGTTGCACTGACCGTAAAAGTAGCGGCCACTCCGGATCACATCCTGAAAAACCGAAGGCTGCTCAAGAGGCACGGTAAAGAGGAGCGGAGCGGTCGCGCCGGCGCTCTTGTCGTCACTGACGCCGAATCCCTTTTCGGCGATCAGTTCATTGTTGCCGACCACAAACGTCAGCGTGCGCTCGAACATGGCCGAGGCGAATTCAAGTATCCTGAACGCCACATCAGGAATTTTTTTCAGGCCGTCCAGTTCGTGGATGCACTCCTTGAACCGGCTCATTATCTGCTGATCGGCGCTGGAACAGCTCTTCCGGATATCGGACTGGAGTGCCTTCATGAATTTTGCGGCGCTCTCCACAAAGGCGCCCTGCTGATCGGGACCGATCGGCCTCGTGATGATCCCGCGTACCCCCGATTGCAGCGCTAGCAGAGAAAACTCGCCGTCCCGAGGCGCCACCAGTTGAAATACCGCGATCTGTGGATATTTTTCACGTTTCTGCTGCAGCAGACCGGTGATCGCGGCGGATGAAAGACTCCCCTCCCGTGCCGTAGGCGCATCGATGACGAGGATGGGTACAAGCTCCTTGGCAAACGACTGGTCAATGATCATGTCGAGGTTTGACTCTTCATTGGTGGAAAAGACAAAAATTCCCTCGTGTCTGCAGACCGTCGCAATCAGATGTTCCATGAGGGCATCGGCCGTGAAGACGATGACCGCCAGGGGAGACGTCCGGGATCTCGTTTCGGAGGCAGGGGGCGCATCCGGATACTCGAGCAGCAGAGAGATGAGCCGGTCGTATTCGTGCGGGGTCAACCCAGATACTGCTCCCCTCAGCTTTTCGCGGTGAATTTCCGCTGCGTCATACTCCTTTATGCCCAGAAATACTTCAGGAATTTTCTTTTCAAGACGGTCAAGATTATCCAGACCGAGGATGTCGGCTGTGATCACCGTGCCTTCCTGCGCCGGTTCCTGCTTCTTCCCCTCATCCGGTTCCGGCGAGAATGTTACCTGCTGCAACGTCCCGTCACGCAGTCTCTCGTCATAGATCCTCAATGCATCCATGAGGATGTTCTGGGTATTCAGGGTTATGTCCTGCTTGAGTGTCTCCGGGAAATAACGGTATTCGTCGCAAATCACCCTTGAATCCACATCCAGGGCGAATGTGCCGCTGTTCCAGGTTAAAATTTCAACAATGGTCAGTTCGATGAGGGCCTCCAGTCCGGAAAAAGCGATGCGACGATCAATCTGCCCACCCTCAATCAGCATTGCTATCAGGGGACGGCGTTCGTCGCCGGCGACAAGAGACTGCTTGTGCAGCGTCTGTTCCAGTTGCTGCTGGGTAATTGCGCCCATCTCAACCAGTATATGCCCGATCCGGATGTTGTTCTGGACATGGTTTGCGCTGACAATGTACCCGTCGTTGAAAACAAGCTGGCTTTCACCCTTGTGGCTCCTGAGATAAAGGGTGCCGGTTTTCCTCGTGGAGTGAAGCAGCTGGATGACGTCAACTATGGGTAAATGCTCCAAGTCGCCTGCAAAGGACATTTTTTGTTCGTCTCCCCTACATTTTTCAAAATATTAAAATGTCACGACGGTCTCCACTGAATTTTTATACAAAAACTATCATCAGGCAAGTTTTAATTTTTTTCCGAATCCACGGGGCTTTGGAGGCGGCTTCTGCCCGGAGCCACTCCGTTTCGGCGTGCGCGGGAAAACAGACGGTACGGGATAATCCTCTCCCATGTCCGTCCATTTAGCAGAAATAAATTGGATTTGACTGAAAGTTTTTGTATGTTGCCGGTGAATGGCAGGATTGCCAGTCGCCCCCATTTTTCAATCAGGTGCAATTGAAACGATGAAAATTTCATGTCCCAACTGTAATGCGGGTGGAACGATTCCCGCGCACGTCATACCGGATGGGGGGCTTTTTCTGAACTGTCCCCGTTGCAGGCATGGTTTTACCCTGATGAATCCCGGTGATGCGACCAGTGCATTTCTGGTTGATATCTGTCCGGCATGCCATTACAACTCGTTCGGTGAGGCACGTTTCGATATCTGCCCGAAGTGCGGCGTGATTGTTAAAGCATTTGTTGAACGGCAGCGCGAAGAACAGCGCCTGCTCAGGGAACGGGAGCTGCTCGAAAAGAAACACTCCGGAAACGCGGGGGCGCCGCTTCCCGCTGAGACCACTCCGTGCGTAACCGGGATCATGGAGAATATGAGTACAGTGACCCTGGTCGGGTGGGGATGCGGCCTGGCGGCGGCGGTTATCTTCTGCATGGGATTGCTGGGGGTGCTCGACTATAACTCCGCTGAACTCAAGGCTCGAATATCCGCCCAGATGGATGAACAGGTTTCCACCCTGCAGGTCTTTTTCCGGTTCGGCCTGATGCCATGGCTGAGGATTCTGTATGGGGCATCGGCCATGGCAACGGTCTATTTTTTTCTCAAGGGACAGCCGATGGCGCGGAAGGCGTTGATCGTACTCGTTCGAATCATGATCATATTTGTCCCGGCCCATCTCCTCATCTCTTTTTTCAGATGGGCGCTGCAGCCGATTCCGCATTCCGTTGCCGGTTACTTCCTGCAGCTGTTTAACCTTGTGGTTATGGCCGCCCTGTTCGGAGTACCCCTTGTCTTGCTGGATCTGTTTATCCGGGGCCGGAAACTGCCTGCATGTGGGGTTCGTTCCGGCAATTGACGGCCGGTATTTTGCCCTTTCCGACGCTCCCGATCCGGGAGAGGGTCAGCCATGGCGCAACGCGGATGCGGCAGGCCTTTCCCCCCTTCCGGGGTGCAAATGCCGCCGGTGATCCGGGAGAGGTCTTTTGCCTTGCCGCGCCACTGCCATCAATGCTATTTTGGCCACTGATCGCAACCATATGGAGGTTTTTTCGTTTCATGCTTCGATATCTGACAGCCGGGGAATCCCACGGACCACAACTGACCGCCATAATCGAGGGCATGCCGGCCGGCGTTCCTCTCCTGACGGAGGAGATCAACCGCGAAATGGCCCGACGCCAGCATGGATACGGCCGCGGCGACCGGATGAAAATCGAGAGGGACAGTGTGGAGATCCTCTCCGGTGTCCGCTGGGGTGAGACTCTTGCGTCCCCGGTTACCCTCATGGTGAAAAACCGGGATTGGGAAAACTGGAACCGCAGGATGTCGCCGCTGCCGGAGCATCGCGATGATGCGTCCGCGGTGACCCGCCCCAGGCCTGGCCACGCCGACCTGAACGGCGCTCTCAAGTACAGCCATTCCGATCTGCGCAACATTCTTGAACGCTCCAGCGCCAGGGAAACCGCGGTTCGCGTGGCTGTCGGAGCGGTGGCCAAATCCCTGCTGGGTCTGTTTGGCATCAGGGTAGGGGGGGTTGTCCGTGAGGTGGGGGGGATAGTTGCGCCGGTTCCGGACCTCCCGGTGGAGGAAGTGTGGAGCATCGCCTCCCGATCGCCTCTGTTCTGCTGTGATCCCGCTGCTGAACGGGAAATGATGCGGATGATCGACGACACCAAGACCGCGGGCGATACCCTGGGGGGGGTAGTGGAAGTTCAGGTCATCGGGACGCCGCCCGGTCTCGGGAGTCATGTCCAGTGGGACCGTAAGCTGGATGCCCGCCTGGCAATGGCCCTGATGAGCATCCAGGCCATCAAGGGCGTTGAAGTTGGCATGGGCTTTGAAGCGGCCCGGCGGCCCGGCTCGGAGGTACACGATGAGATTTTCCGGGACTGCGCCCGGCTGCGGAGCGGATGCGCCAGCGCCTACTACCGGGAGAGCAACAATGCCGGCGGCATTGAAGGTGGAATGTCCAATGGCGAACCGATCGTCCTGAGGGCGGCCATGAAGCCCATTCCCACCCTGTACAAACCCCTGAGATCGGTGGATATGGTGACTCACGAACCTTTCCAGGCGGCGGTGGAACGTTCGGATACCTGTGCCGTCCCGGCAGCTCTGGTTGTGGCCGAGGCGGTGGTAGCCATCGAGATCGCGGACTCTTTCCTTGAAAAGTTCGGAGGGGACTCGGTCCGTGAGATCAGACGCAACTACGAGGGCTACCTGGAGCAGATCCGCAATGCCTGAGCGGACCGTGATCCTGACCGGTTTCATGGGAACCGGCAAGAGCAGTGTGGGGCGTGCGCTGGCCGAAGCTCTCGGTTATCCCTTCATTGACCTGGATGCCGAAATTGTCGCCGAAGCGGGCAGATCGATAAACGAAATTTTTGTCGATGAGGGAGAGGCCGCTTTTCGCGCCATGGAATCAACCTGCCTGGAACGCGCGCTTCAGTCCGGACCGGCGGTTGTGGCAACCGGCGGAGGCGTGGTGACTTCGGAATCCAATCGCCGCCTGATGCGGTCAGGGGGGATTGTGGTCAACCTGACCGCATCATTGCCCGTCATCCTCTCCCGACTGGACGGCGCCACCGATCGTCCGCTGTATGCCGGACAGGACGCCTCAAACCGTGTCGCGGCCCTGATGAACGAACGTCAACAATTTTACGCGGACGCGGATATTAGAATTGACACGGACAACAAATCCGTGGAAGATGTTTCGCTGCGGATTCTGAAGATTTTAAAGGGGTTGCCCGAGTGAGCGCGTTAACCGTCAATCTGGGTGAAAACAGCTACGATATCCTGATCGGCAGCGGCGTGCTTTCCAATATGGCGTGTGAATGCGCCCTGCGCGGCCTGACGGGCCGTGTGGCGGTGATCACCAACCCAACGGTTGCCGCCCTGTACTCCGCCCGGATTCTGAAGTCCTTTTCCGACGCGGGCAAGCGGGTGACGTTGATCGAGATTCCGGATGGCGAGGAGCACAAGAATTCGGCGACGCTCAACCTTGTCTATGACAATCTCATCGAAGCCGGACTCGACCGGGAATCCTTCATTGTCGCCCTGGGGGGAGGAGTGGTCGGCGATCTGGCAGGTTTCGCGGCCGCAACCTATCTCCGCGGCATTCCTTTCGTGCAGGCGCCCACCACGTTGCTCGCGCAGGTCGACAGCAGCGTCGGGGGCAAGACGGCAATCGATCATCCGCGCGGAAAAAACCTCATCGGGGCATTTTACCAGCCGCGCCTGGTTCTGGCTGATACGGACACGCTGGCAACCCTTCCCGGACGCGAGTTCAGCGCCGGTCTGGCTGAGGTGGTCAAATACGGCGTTGCGATCGACCGGGCGTTTTTCGAATATCTGGAACTCAACGGCAATAGCGTACGGGCCATGGATCCCGACTGCCTCGTCAACATCATCCGGCGCTGCTGCGAACTGAAGGCTCAGGTTGTGGAACGGGATGAGAGGGAGTCCGGTTTGCGTGCGGTTCTCAACTATGGCCACACTCTCGGCCATGCAATGGAAAACCAGGCCGGATATGGTAAACTGGTGCACGGAGAGGCCGTTGCGATCGGGATGGCCCTTGCCGCGCGGGTGAGCATGGCGCTCGGGCATTGCGACGAACCGGATGCCGCCAGAATCCGCGGGCTGCTCAGCCGCTTCGGACTGCCTGTCGCCGCGCCGGGCTTTGACCGGAAGCGCCTGCTGGATATTCTGATGGCGGACAAGAAGAACCGTAGCGGTGTGATAAAATTCATCTGCAATCGCGGCATCGGTAATCATGTTGTCGCAAATCTGACTGCGGAGCAACTTCTCATCTTGAGTGGATTGGAGGTCTGAATCAATGCAGCAACAAAATGCATCGTTCTGGGCTGATATCAAATATCTGGAAGAGCGCCTGGCGCAGAATCCCGACTCCTATCTGTTCGCGCGACTTGCCGAAATCTATCTCAAGGTTAACCTGGTTGATGATGCCCTGCATACCGCTCGCAACGGGGTGAGAAAATATCCGGCCTTTATCGCGGGACAACGCGCGCTGGCCATGGCCTGTCAGGCCAGGGGGCTTGATGATGAGCGTCGTCATGCCCTTGAGGCGATTACCTCCGCTCTGCCCGATGATATCGAGGCCCAGAAGGCTTTGGCCGGATTGCTCGTTGCCAGCGGGGATCGTGAGGCTGCGATACGCACCTATGGAGTAGCCCTGGAATTCCATCCGGAAGACGCGGAGTGTCTCGAAGAGTTGAAGGTGCTGGAACGGTCCGCCCAGATTTACGTTGCGGAGGCTCCTCAGGTCGAGAGCGCGGAACCGGCGGCGCCCACCGCTCTTCGGTTCGGCGAAGAGTCCCCGGCGGAACTCGAAGAAATTATCGACCTTACCGAGGACGATATCTTGGTGGAGGAAATAGAGGCTCCGGTTGCCGAGGTTTCTTTTGCAGAAATTCCTGTTTCTGAAGCGCCGGTTGAGGAAACTCTGGTTGAGGAAGCCCCGGCGCAGCACGATCCGCTCTCGACCGCCACCCTTGCCGAGCTGTACGTGAAGCAGGGATTTATCCCCAAGGCCCTTGAAATATACCGTGCGTTGCGTGATTCTGATCCTTCGAATCTCCAGATCCTGTCCCGAGTCGCCGAACTGGAAGCCTGGGAGCCCGCACCGGCGGTTGTGGAAGCCGCTTTCCCCGAGAGTTCGCCCGCTCCGGACATCTCCCGACATACGTCCCCGGCCCTGCCGTCCGGCCTTCCGTCGCACGGCAGGGCTGATGAGGTTATTTCCACCCTTGAGGGGTGGCTTGACAATATCAGGAGGATCAAGGCATGTCGCTGAAGGATACGTTGTCCGAGATAGTACGGAACGTCGAAGGCGCCCGCGCAGCCGTTGTCATGGCCAGCGATGGAATTCCGATCGATGAGTTCGTCGTGAACCAGGAGGGTCTTGACCTGCAGCTTCTGACCGTCCAGTACGCCACGGTTCTCAAGGATGTCAAGCGCGCCATTGAACTGCTCGAAGTCGGGGCAACCGAGGAACTCTGCGTAACAACCGGTCTGCTGTATGTGGTACTGCGTATGCTTACCGATGAACTGTTCGTGATCATGGTTATGGAGAGGGACGGCAATTTCGGCAAGGGGCGCTACATGCTGAGACTCAAGGCCGGGGAATTGGCCAGGGAGCTTTGTTGAACCATGCGTTTCCTTGTTCTGCACGGCCCCAACCTGAATCTCCTCGGCAAAAGGGAACCGGAAGTATACGGTACCATGACCCTGGACGACATCAACGCTTCTCTTGAAGCTCTGGCTTCGGAACTTGGATGCAACATTTCGTTTTTTCAATCTAATTCCGAAGGGGCCTTGATTGATGCCATTCAGTCCGCACCTGGAGTTCATGACGGAATCATCATCAACCCGGCAGCATACACCCATACCAGCATCGCCATTCGCGACGCGCTGGCCTCGGTTGACTTACCCTTTGTAGAGGTGCATCTCTCCAATGTGTACCGGCGCGAGGAGTTCCGTCACAAGAGCCTTATGGCGCCCCTGGCGGTCGGCCAGATTTCCGGATTCGGAAGTGAGAGCTATCTGCTGGGGCTGCGCGCTTTATGGAATTCACTTCACCGCTGATGGCATTCCCGTGTTCACTCGCGTTTGACAGCAAGGCTTCCCAGGAGAAAAACTTATTGTGCTGATGGACGGGGCCATGATAAAAACCAGGCGCGCCAAACTGGAGCGCTTTTTTTCAACCCATGAACTGGATGCCATTCTTTTTTCGAGTCTTGCCAACATCCGGTATCTGTCGGGTTTTACCGGTTCCACCGGAACTTTGATCATCACTCGGGATCTCGACTGTTTTTTTCTCTGCGATTCGCGTTATACCGCCCAGGCATCCGCGGAGATTATTGATGCCCATGTGAGGCAGTATGCCGACAGGATGGAAGCCGTCAGAAAGGTGATCGCTGATCTGGGAGCGCCGCGGGTCGGATTTGAGGCGTCCCACATGACGGTTGCGGATTTTGACGCACTATCGGAAAATCTGGACCGTTGCGAGCTCGTCTCGCTGAATTCTGACCTTGACGTCATCCGCTCCGTTAAGGATCCCGATGAGATTGAGCTTCTAGCCAAGGTTGCGGAGATCGCTTCCGATGCTTTCCTGGAAACGATCGCCAATCTTGCTCCAGGCGTCAGCGAGACAGCCCTTGCCTTTGAACTCGAGTTCGCGATGCGTCGCCGGGGGGTGGAGGGAAGGGCATTCGATTTTATCGTTGCCTCCGGCGAGCGGGGGGCGATGCCTCATGGCCGCGCCACAGACAGGGTGATCCGTACCGGCGAACTGGTCACGGTGGATTTCGGCGCGCTCATGCATGGTTACAATTCGGATGAAACCGTCACGGTGGCCATGGGACGTCCCGATCCACGCGCTATCGAGATCTACCATGTCGTCAGGGAAGCCCATGACAGGGCCATAGCGGCGATCAGGCCCGGTATGCTCTGCAGTGACCTTGATTCGGTGGCGCGGAGCCATATCAACGCATGCGGTTATGGTGACCACTTCGGTCATGGCCTGGGACATGGTGTTGGCCTGGAGGTTCACGAAAAGCCGACGGTTTCACCCCGGGGTGATATGGAGATCGAAGAGGGGATGGTTTTTACGGTTGAGCCGGGTATCTACATCCCCGGTTTCGGCGGCGTCAGGATCGAGGATACGGTAGTGGTTCTTCCGGATGGCTGCCGATTGCTGACGCGAACTTCAAAAGAGTTGCTTTGTTTATGAAAAATATCTTTCAACCGGCAAGCTGTATCCCAGATTTGGCCGGTTGTTTGCAATTAAAAGGAGACCGAGATGGATGTTAAGGATTTGAAGGTGCTTTTTGATATGATAACCGAAACGGATATAACGGAATTCGAGATGAAGAATTCCGATGAAAAAATAGTCATCCGTCGCGGCGCTACTCCCGGACAGGTTGCCATGGTATCCGTCCCGGTTGCGGCGCAAGCGCCTGCTCCGTCTGCCGCGGCGGCTGCCGAGCCGCAGGCGTTGGCTACGTCTCCGGCAACGGATGATCTGGGGGGCGTACCAATAAAATCACCCATTGTCGGCACGTTCTACAGTTCCCCGGAGCCCGGCGCCGCCCCGTATGTGGAGATTGGCCAGGTGGTTGAAAAGGGTCAGATGCTCTGCATCGTTGAGGCCATGAAACTGATGAACGAGATTGAGGCCGAGTTCCGTTGCAGGGTACTGAAGGTCTGCAAGGAGAATGCTCAGGCGGTGGAATTCGGTGATCCGCTTTTCATCGTCGAATCGTTGTAGTTTGTTGATCCCGGAAAAAGTCGGCATATATTTAATATATCGGCCGCATCGTTCCTTTGTGCCGCTCTGTTAGATTCCCTGACAGTAGATGCCTGATACCTCAATCCTTGAAGACAAGGGGTTACTATTAAATGTTTCACAAGATACTGATCGCCAACCGTGGCGAGATTGCCATACGCATTATCAGGGCCTGCAAAGAACTGGGAATTAAAACGGTGGCTGTTTATTCGGAGGCGGATATCGATTCACTCCATGTCAAGCTCGCCGACGAGAGCGTCTGTATCGGACCCGCCTCAAGCTCCCAGAGTTACCTGAATATCAACGCGATTATCAGCGCGGCTGAATTGGCCGATGCCGAGGCGATTCATCCCGGCTACGGATTTCTGGCTGAAAATGCCGATTTCGCGGAGATCTGTGAAAAATGCGGCATCACGTTCATCGGTCCAAGTCCGGAAAGCATGCGTATCATGGGAGACAAGATAAGCGCGCGCCAGGCTGTCACCTCCCAGGGAGTTCCCATCCTTCCCGGAACGAAGGAGAGCGTTGCCTCGATCGAAGAGGCAATAGGAATCGCCAGGGAGATCGGTTTTCCCGTGATTATCAAGGCCACGGCCGGGGGAGGGGGAAGGGGGATGAAAATAGTCCATTCTCCCGCTGCGCTCCCCAACGCCTTTGCCACGGCCCGCGCCGAGGCCCAGTCCTGCTTCGGCAACCCGGAAGTCTATATTGAAAAGTTCTGCGAAAACCCGCGCCATATCGAGATCCAGATTCTGGCCGACAAATACGGTCATGTGATCCATCTGGGAGAACGCGACTGTTCCATCCAGCGTCGCCATCAGAAGCTGATCGAGGAGGCGCCCTCGACCATCAGCACTCCCGAGCTGCGGGCGGCCATGGGAAAAGCAGCCGTCATGGCCGCGGAGTCGGTGGGTTACAACAGCGTGGGGACCGTGGAGTTCCTGGTTGACAAACAGAACAACTACTATTTCATGGAGATGAATACCCGGGTCCAGGTCGAGCACCCGGTTACCGAGATGGTAACAGGTGTGGATATCATCCGGGAGCAGATCCGTTCCGCTGCCGGTTGCCCGCTGCGCTATAAGCAGGAAGATATAAAAATCAACGGTCACGCCATCGAGTGCCGCATCAACGCCGAAGACCCGTGCAAGTTCACCCCCTGCCCGGGCAAGATCACCGCGTACCATCCGCCCGGCGGGCTGGGGGTGCGGGTCGACTCGTTCGTCTACGATCAGTATACCGTCGTGCCCTATTACGACTCCATGATCGCCAAACTGATCGTGCATGCGGAAACCAGAGAAGACGCCATCAGGCGCATGTCCAGGGCCTTGGACGAATATATTATCGAGGGGATCAAAACCACCATCTTTTTTCAGAAGAGAATCATGACCAATAAGGATTTTATCGAAGGAAACACGGACACCTCATTCCTGGAACGGATCGTACTGGAGTAGCCATGGACTTCCCTGAAGAGCTTAAGTATTCCAAGGAACATATGTGGGTACGGGTTGAGAACGGAATTGCGGTTATCGGCATAACGGATTATGCCCAGGATGAGCTCGGTCTGATCGCGTCCATCGAGCTCCCCGACGAGGGGGATGAAATCGAGCAGGACGACTCTTTCGGCTCCATCGAGGGGAGAAAGACCGTTGCCGAACTGTATGCTCCCCTGAGCGGCACGGTGGAAGCGGTCAATCGGGAACTGCTGGATAATCCGGGGCTGATCAATGACGATCCCTATGACGGCGGCTGGCTGATCGAGGCATCATTTGACGATCCAGACGACCTGAAGGGCCTTATGTCGGCGGAGGACTATGCCGACTATGTGGTGGAAACCGGCGACTGATCCGGTCATCCCGGGTAGTGACGGGACGGGGCCGTATTGCGTCCGTTTCAATTAACAAAGGGAAAACTGGTGTGAGAGTATTTATTGTTTCTTTTGCCGTACTTCTCTGGTGGAGCAGCAGTACATTCTCAGCAGACCAGCCAATAAGACTTTCTCTTGCCGAAGCCGTCAGGATGGCAGCCGAGAAGAACCTTGACGTTCGGGTCGAGTTGTATAACCCCGCAATGTTTGAAGCGGAACTCAACAGGAACAGGGCAATTTACGACCCGGGCCTGAATATCCAGACGAATTACAGTGATACCACAAGCCCCATCAGCGGAACCTCCACGATCATTTCCAGCAGGGGGCATTCCTTCCAGCTTAACAGTTCCATCAGCCAGCTCTTCTGGACCGGCGCGACTCTGGCCCTCGCTTTCAACAACAGCTACAGCAGATCCGGCTTATATTCGTCAAACCGTGACTACTGGCAGTCCAATCTGGGGGTGACCCTCAGTCAGCCTCTCCTGAAGAATGCGGGCCGCGAAAACACCGAAATCAACATCACGATATCCCGGCTCTCCAAATTTGCCTCGCTGGAACACTTCAAAAGCGTCCTTCTGAACACCATCAGCCAGACCAGAATTGAGTATTTGAAACTTTACAGTCTCCGGGAACAGCTGGAGGTGAGGAAGGCATCCCTCTCCCTGGCCCGCAGGATCCTGGGTGACACCAGGTCCAGGGTTTCGGCCGGGGTTCTCCCTGCCATGGAAATTCTCAATGCCGAATTCGGGGTCACATCGAGGGAGAAGGATCTGATTGACGCGGAGAAGAGTGTGGGCGACCAGGTGGATACCCTGAGGTTGCTCCTGCAGATCGGGGGGAACGGAGATATAGTTACCGTCGATCTGCCCAGGAAGGAACCTTACCAACCTGATCGGGATGACGCGGTGCGTCATGCGTTGTCCCGACCCGACATCAGGGAGCTCAAACGCAACCTGGATATCAGTGAACTTCAGACGCATGTTTACAGCAATAACTTACAACCGGATCTTTCATTGAATCTTTCCGGGTCGCTGGTGGGCCAGGACCACAGTTACGGAAGGGACCTGGACAGATTGTGGCGCATTGATTACCCGGCCTGGGGGGTGGGTCTGGTCTTCAATTACCCCCTCGGCAATCATGCCGCGGAAAACGACTATCGCAGGAGTCGGCTCAAGAGCGCACAGACCGCCCTGCAGATACGCAACCAGGAGCAGAATGCCATCAACGAGGTGCTGAACTCCATCCGTGCCATCGAGAGCGCATACAAGCAGATCGAGGTGGCTGATCGCGGAAGGTCGTACTCAGAAGAGCGCTTACGGGCATATATGCGCAAGATGGGGGTCGGGCTGGCAACCATCAAGGAGGTGCTTGAAGTGGAGAACGACGTGACCGCTGCCAGGAACAGCCAGATTACGGCAGCCGTCGCCTATGACAACGCGATTACCCGGCACATGCAGGTCACTGGTGAACTTCTCGAACGGGAGGGGATCCGGGTCGTCGAGGGTGACGCCGACAGGCTTTACGCAAATCCACGCTGAGTCCGGGAAGCGGATGGCTCGGGTATCATCGGCTGGATTTCATGCTGATCCCTCTTCACGGGGAATGCGGACGGTTGCGGTTTTCTTCCAGTGGTCTGAATGGCTGGTGTGTTGAGACCGTTGCTAGCGGATTAAAAAAGGGGGAATGGATTCCCCCTTAGTATGAATGCGGTGAAATTGTCCCGGACTATTTCTTTTTGCCGCCGGATGCCTTTTTGGAAGCCTTGAGAGGGTTGATCTTGAGGTCTTCAACCTTGATCTCAACCTTCACGTGGGTTGCAAAATTACAGATTCCATTCAACCACTTTTTCGCCGGAGCGGGATAGGCTGAACAGACCTGTCCGATGGAGCCCGTCACTATCCGGTCACAACCTTCACAGTTTTCTACTATAGTCTGGCAAGAACCGTCAGAAAAAATACAGCCCTGTTTGCCCCAAAAGGTACACTCGGTACCTGGAAGTACTGTCTGACACTGCATGCTTCTTCCTCCTGAGTATTGTGCGTTTTTGAATTTTTAATGTACCAAGTATGAGCTGATAAAGTCAACAGGAAATATCCTTTGCTTATGAAGGCGCTTTGACTTGACGTCTGCCTGATGGATGTATTACTTTAATACGACAAAAGATGTCTTTTTTTCTCTTTTGTAAAGGATCGCTCATATGCAACGAATTTCCTTCGGAACATCCGGTTGGCGTGGAATACTGGGTGAAGATTTTCTCTTTGACAATGTCAAGGTTGTTGTCAAGGCCATAGCAGACCATCTGAAAGCTACGGGGGAGTCTGAAAAGGGGGTGGTCGTAAGTTGCGATACCCGCTTCATGGGACAGCGCTTTGCGGAGGAAGCCTCCCGGGTGCTGGTCGGTGAGGGAATCACCGTTTTCCTGTGCGTCCGCGATACTCCCACCCCCGTCATTTCGTATGAAATATTGCGCCGGCAGGCGGCGGGCGCCATAAATTTTACGGCCAGCCACAATCCTCCGGAGTATAACGGCATCAAATTCTCACCCTCCTGGGGTGGGCCCGCCCTTCCGGCGACAACCAGCGATATCGAGCGCAGGGCGAATGAACTGCTGGGAACCGTCTGTTACAGGCAGCCGAGACTTGCCGATGCCGAGCGGAGCGGTTTGCTCGTCATGATTGACCCTCGCGAGGAGTACCTGAAGACGCTGGAGCGGTTGGTTGATTTCGACGCAATCAAAGGCCTCGGGAAGGTGGCTCTGAACCCGCTGTTCGGCACGGGACGCGATTATCTGGATACACCACTGGCGCGTCATGGTGTACGCTACCAGATGATCAATGCAAATCTCGACCCCTATTTCGGAGGCCATCCTCCTGAGCCGTCTGAGAGCCACATTCAGGATTTCATCTCTCTCGTCAGAAATGACTACCAGATATCGCTCGGCATGGCTACGGATGGCGATGCCGACCGTTTCGGCATTCTGGACGCCGACGGCAGTTTTATTGAACCGAACTACATCATCGCCCTGCTGCTCGATTATCTGATTGGGGTCCGCGGCATTGAGGGGGGGGCGGCCCGCAGCGTGGCTACGTCCCATCTTCTCGATGCCGTCGCCAAAAAGCACGGCGTGCCTCTTTACGAAACGCCGGTCGGCTTCAAGTATATCGGAGAACTGATCAGCCAGGACAGGATCGTCATTGGAGGGGAGGAGAGCGCCGGTCTCTCCATCAAGGGGCATGTACCCGAAAAGGACGGCATCCTGGCCTGTTTTCTCGTGGCCGAAATGGTGGCACGCGAGGGGAAGACGGTGCGTGAGCTCCTTGAGCGTCTCTACGGAGAGGTTGGCCGTTTTGTTACCCGGCGGGAGAACCTCAGGCTGTCCCCCGAACTGGAGAGCAGCTATGCGTCCAGGATGAATTCCCTTCCCAGCCACATGGCCGGGACGAGAATCAGTGACGTTGTCACCATCGACGGAACCAAGCTGCTGCTGGAGGACGGCGGCTGGCTGCTTTTCCGTAAATCCGGCACCGAGCCCGTGGTGCGTCTTTACGGTGAGGCGGCATCGGAGCCGCGTTTATCGGAACTCATGGACGCCGGGCGATCGTTCATTTGTGACTAAGACCTGAATAAAGACTCAGAGTTTCTGGAGGAAGCTGCAATATGTGGGATTATACTCCGGTTGTTAAAGACCATTTTCTGAACCCCCGCAATGTGGGGGAAATTTCTGATGCAGATGCGATTGGCGAAGTGGGAAGCCTCGCCTGCGGCGACGCCCTTAAGCTCTATCTGAAGCTGGATGAGGCTAAAACAAGGATTGTGGATGCAAGGTTTCAGACGTTCGGCTGCGCCAGCGCCATCGCTTCCTCCTCGGCCCTGACGGAAATGATAAAGGGTAAAACCCTTGATGAGGCCCTGGCCATCAGCAACAGGGAAATTGCCGATTTTCTGGGTGGCCTCCCGGAAGAGAAGATGCATTGTTCGGTCATGGGCCAGGAGGCCCTGGAAGTCGCCATAGCCAAGTTCCGGGGGGAGCCGGTTCCCTCCCATGACAGCGAACACGACACCGGCCACGCCTATCCCGATTTCGAAGGGGAGATCGTGTGCAAATGCTTTGGCATTACCGATACCTTCCTGAAAAAGATCATCGAAACCAACAGACTTACCACAGCGGAACAGATTACGCACTTCACGAAAGCCGGCGGCGCCTGTGGTGGTTGTATTCCCAAGATCAGGGAACTTATTGCGCAGGTCTTGGGCGAGGCAGAGGCAAAACCCCGCAAACGCCCCGAGAAGCTGTCCAACATGAAGAAAATGCAGATGATCCAGGAAATTCTGGAACGGGATATCCGTCCCCTGCTGTGGGCGGATGGCGGCGACCTGGAACTGATCGACATCGACGGTTCCAAGGTTCAGGTGGCGTTCCGCAAGGCATGCGCCGGCTGCGCCTCATCCAGAAACACGGCCCGCATGGTGGAGCTGAAATTGCGTGATCTGGTCGCAGAAGATATCGTTGTGGAGGAGGTGGCCGCATGAGGGAAATCTATCTTGACAACAATGCCACCACGAAGGTTGACGAGGCTGTTTTCGGGGAGATGAGTCCCTATTTCTGCGAGCTTTACGGCAATCCCAGCTCGATGCATTTTTTCGGCGGACAGGTCCAGGGAAAGGTCGTTGAGGCGAGAAACCGCGTGGCCGGTCTCCTGGGCGCTTCCCCTGAAGAAATAATTTTCACCGCCTGCGGCACGGAAAGCGACAATACCGCCATACGTTCCGCATTGGAGGTATTGCCGGACCGGCGCCATGTGGTTACATCGCGGGTCGAGCATCCGGCGGTGCTGACCCAGTGCCGCAACCTGACCCAGAAGGGGTGCCGGGTTTCGGAAATCGGTGTGGATGGAGAGGGACGGCTGAACATGGAGGAGTACAGAGCCGCGGTGAGTGAAGAGACGGCCATTGTATCACTGATGTGGGCCAACAACGAGACCGGTGTCATCTTTCCGGTTGAAGAGGCCGCGGCCATAGCAAAGGCCAAAGGCGCTCTCTTCCATACGGACGCAGTCCAGGCTGTCGGCAAGGTTCCCATTGACATGGCTAGGTCGGACATTGACATGCTGTCACTCTCCGGTCACAAGCTGCACGCCCCGAAGGGAATCGGTGTGCTCTACGTTAGACGCGGGACACCGTTTCGACCGTTTCTTGTTGGTGGTCATCAGGAAAAGAGCCGCCGTGCCGGTACCGAAAACACCGCTTCGATCATCGCCCTTGGCAAGGCGTGTGAGCTGGCCGCAACCAATATGGATCTGGAAAACGGACAGGTCAGGGCCATGCGTGACCGTCTGCAGGATGTCCTTATGTCCTCCATCTCCCATGCGCGCGTCAACGGCGGCCTGACGGAGCGTCTCCCCAACACCCTGTCAATAGCATTCGAATTCGTGGAAGGGGAATCAATCCTGATGCTTCTGTCCGAACTGGGTATCTGCGCGTCATCCGGCAGCGCCTGCACGTCCGGTTCCCTTGAGCCTTCTCACGTCCTGCGCGCAATGGGGGTTCCCTTTACCTGTGCCCACGGCTCCATCCGTTTCTCTCTCTCCCGTTACACCACCAACGACGAAATTGATACGGTAATACGCGAATTACCGCCAATTATCGACCGGTTGCGTCAGATGTCCCCATTTGGCAGGGAGCATCTCAAGAAGTAGTCTCCCTTGCATCCGTGGCGGTGAAATGCCGCTTCCCAAAGGGCAACCTTCCGGTTGCCCTTTGTTTTTGCTGGAGAATTGCGTGAAATGATATAAAATGCGCGGGTACGTTCTCGCTACCATCAGTTTACATGATGAATCAATGTGAAGCCGCCGCACCCGGAACCGGCTCAACCTGGAAGGACAAGTGCTCAGATACCTTACAAAACGCGTGCTGTTACTGATTCCGCTCATGCTGGGAATAACCCTGATCACATTCTCGGTTATTCACATTGCGCCGGGTGAACCGGTGGAGATGCAGATGGCCATGAATCCCAAGGTGGGTAAGGAAGCCCGCGAGCGTTTGAAGAGGTTCTACGGCCTGGATCGCCCCCTCCATATCCAGTACCTGGACTGGGTCGGTAAACTGGCGCGATTCGATCTGGGGCGTTCTTTCTCTTCCGATAATCGTCCTGTCAAAGACAAGATCGAGGAGCGCCTGCCCGTAACCATCTCCCTGAACGTTATTGCCCTGCTGCTGGAATTCGGCCTCTCCATTCCCATTGGGATTCTGGCCGCCACCCATCGGGACACCCTGCTTGACAGAAGCATCACAGTTTTTGTGTTCCTGGGCTTTGCCGTGCCGACGTTCTGGCTGGCGCTGCTGCTGATGTATTTTTTCGGGGTGCGGTTGAACTGGCTCCCCATTTCCGGTCTCCATTCCCTGGGAAGTGATTCATTCGGAACAGCCAGGTATCTGTGGGATATGGGCAGACACCTGCTGCTGCCGATCTCGGTAGCCTCATTCGGCAGTCTTGCCGGCCTGTCGCGCTACATGCGATCATCAATGCTCAACGTTATCGGGCAGGATTACATCACCACCGCCCGCGCCAAGGGGCTTTCGGAACGGGTCGTCATCTACAGACACGCCCTGCGCAATGCCCTTCTGCCGCTCATTACCCTGGCCGGTTTTTCCATACCGGGACTGATCGGCGGCAGCGTGATCTTCGAGACCATCTTCGCGATTCCCGGGATGGGACAGCTTTTCTACCAGGGGGTCATGTCCCGGGATTATCCGGTGGTGATGGGGATCCTGGTGATCGGCGCCTTTCTGACCCTCATGGGGAATCTGGTCGCCGACATCTGTTACGCGTTTGCTGATCCGCGCATCCGGAAGGGAGCGTAGCACCCTGATGTCCCAATTCTACAATTCATTCTTTTACGCCGTGTTCTGGCGGCGGCTCAAACGCAATCCGATAGCCCTGCTGGGAGGGGCGGTGGTAGCGCTTCTGTTCGTGTTGTCGTTGTTTGCCCCTCTCATTGCCCCCGCCGATCCCAACAGCATCGATGCCTGGAACGTGCTGTCACCCCCCTCCCTGCAGCACTGGTTCGGAACCGACGAACTGGGTCGGGATGTTTTCAGCCGTGTGCTTTTCGGCTCCAGGGTCTCCCTTCTGGTGGGTTTTGTGGCGGTTGGTATCTCGATGTCCATAGGCACCGTGGTGGGGCTGGCATCCGGCTATTTCAGCGGCGTGGTGGATACAATCCTGATGCGTCTGGTTGACATCATGCTCTGTTTTCCCGCCTTTTTCCTCATTCTGGCGGTAATCACATTCCTGGAACCTTCCATATGGTATATCATGGTGGTTATCGGCCTGACCAGCTGGATGGGGGTGGCCAGGATGGTGCGCGCGGAGACCCTCTCCATCCGCGAGATGGACTATATTACGGCCGCACGCTGTATCGGGTGCTCCCACCTGCGCATCATATTCCGCCACATCCTCCCCAACGCCCTGTCTCCGGTTCTGGTATCGGCAACCCTTGGGGTCGCAGGAGCCATTCTTACCGAATCCGCGCTCTCCTTTCTCGGAATAGGCGTTCAGCCCCCCACCCCCAGCTGGGGCAATATCCTCACATCAGGCAAGGATTATATCGAATTCGCCTGGTGGCTGTCGCTCTTTCCCGGATTGGCGATTCTGACCACCGTCCTGGCATACAACCTGCTGGGAGAGGGGATTCGCGACGCCCTCGACCCGAGGGTTAACCGCTGACTTCGTCCGGGAGCATTCCGCTCCAACCCATATCCCCGAACAGCGTAAAACGCCAATGATGTATTACACGATGGGTATGCCCGCGGAATGTCTGTGCGGTAACGGCATGTAATTTCAATATAAAAGTACTGTTTGTTTGACAAAATCATAAATTATTGGTTAATATTTGTTGGTTGTGGACGAATATGTTGGAACAGTTGTATGTTTTTTGTTGTGACAGATGACTCTTCACGTTCAACCTTGAATCCTGAGCCACGTACAGACGTATACCTGCCCGAAAACTAATAAGCTTACATAAATACGACGTATACAAAAATGAAACCTGTCAAAGGAGGGCGACGAGTTTTTTTTGCATAATTCAAGACAAATTTGGACTATCCCGCAGGCACATTGGTGCCGTGATGAATACACCGCAATAATCCAAATAATCCAAGAAAACTCTGATTGTCCTGGACGATCTGTTGGGGGGGCACGCGAGAAGATCAACGGCAACCGTTTCTATCGCGCCCTGGACTCCTTACTACAGCTGCTTATAATCAAAGAGGCTATATGCCATGAGAATAAACATCATTCAACCTACTCACTATAAGGATCCTGTCAGCCGGCGACTCTTCAGGGTTGACAAACTTTCGGTCTCACCGCTTACTCTTCCGTATCTTGCCGCCCTTATGCCAAAGGGGATCGATATGCGACTGATGGATGAAAGGACGGGTGGGCTGGACATCAATGCCGAGTGTGACGCCGTTTTTATTACGACCTGGACCCTCAACTCGATCAGAGCTTATGAACTGGCCCGAATTTATCGGGACCGCGGAGTAAAAGTCGTCATGGGCGGGCCTCACTGCTATTTTTATACTGATGAGGCACTGCGGCATGCCGATGCGGTTGTTGCAGGAGAAGGGGAGCTGGTGATCGATGATGTTATTAATGACCTCGGGCGAGGCCACCTAAAGCCAGTCTATCGTGCGGAGAAGCTGCATGACCTCAGGGGGCTCCCTTTTCCAAGGCGCGATCTCATCGGTACCGCCAATCTGAAGAGATTCCATGTCGTGGCTGTTCAGACGTCCCGCGGCTGCCCGAATTCGTGCGACTTTTGTTCCGAACGCATGTATCTGGGGGCAAAGTACCGCATGAGACCTGTTGATGAGGTTATCGAGGAGATCAGATTCACGGGGGGCAAACGGATCTTCTTTGCCGACAGTACACTTGCCGGCAGCAAGTCCCGGACCATGGAGCTGATGGAAAAACTGATCCCGCTCAGGATCAGATGGTCCGCATTGTGGACCGCTGACCGAGTGCTGGACCTGGAATTCATGAAACTCGCCAAACGCAGCGGCATGCTCCACATAAACCTCGGCATCGAGAGCATCAGGCAGGAGACGCTTGACGCCATGAAGAAGCGGACTACGAAGGCGGCAAGAATCAAGGACGTGATAAAGATATTGAGAGATCTTGATATAAGTTTCTCGTTCAACCTGATATTCGGCATGGACAACGATACCAGAGAGGTATTTGATGACACCCTCAAATTTCTTGAGGAGAACAGGGTGCATGCGGCGTTTTTCAATCCGCTTTCTCCGCACAGGGGCACAGGTCTTTATGACCGATATCTTGCCGCCGGCAGGATACTGGACCCGGATAACCTGAACAGGTGGCCCGGACTTTCCGTCGGCATCAGACCGGCACATCTTACTCCTGAGGAGCTTTTGGAGGAGATCAGGAACATGTACCGCAAATTCTATTCCCTGCGCTCGATTGTAAAGAGGCTGCCGCCGCCGCTTTCATCTGCTTCAATCGCATCGTGGGTGCTCAACATGTCACAGAGAAAGATGGCTGCAGGGGGGGCAGAGGATTTCGAGGATTTCTAGAACTGACCGGTCCGAATTTCCAGTTCATAAAGCACGGCAGCAGCATCCGCCGTGCTTTATCCGTTCCTTTTGCTTGACTTGATCTGACCGCTGTACTAACTTTTATAAAATTTATCTCGCGCAGGGAGCCGTTTATGCCAAAAGACAAAATAACCGAAGGTCTGACCTTTGACGATGTCCTCCTTGTACCGGCCCACTCCACAGTACTTCCCCGAGACGCCAATCTTTCCACACGAGTTTCCCGCAACATCCACCTGAATATTCCCCTTGTCAGCGCCGCCATGGATACCGTGACCGAATCGCGTACGGCCATCTGCATGGCCAGGGAAGGTGGCATCGGCATCATCCACAAGAACAATTCCATAGCCGAGCAGGCCTTCGAGGTAGACAAGGTTAAAAAAAGCGAATCAGGCATGATCGTGGACCCGATCACCATGCGCCCGAACCAGAAGATCAGCGAGGCACTGGAAATCATGTCCCGCTATCGCATCTCCGGAGTTCCCATCACGAAGCCGAACGGCAAGCTGGTGGGCATTCTGACCAACCGGGACCTCCGTTTCGAGACCGACTATGAGCTTCCGATTTCCGCGCGCATGACCAAGCGCAACCTGGTTACCGTACCGGTGGGAACAACCCTGGAACAGGCCAAGGATCACCTGAAGCATACAAGGGTGGAGAAACTGCTGGTGGTCGATGACGACCGGTTCCTCAAGGGGTTGATCACCATCAAGGATATCGAGAAGGTGAAGAAGTACCCCAATTCATGCAAGGACAGTCTGGGACGCCTGCGGGTCGGCGCCGCCGTCGGGCCGACCTCCGACATGGAACTCCGCATGGAGGCCCTTCTCAAGGCCGGAGCGGACATCATCGTCATTGACACCGCCCATGGCCATTCCCAGGGGGTGATCGATGCCATCATCAGAGCCAAATCCACCTTCCCCGACGCCGAGATCGTGGCGGGCAACATCGCCACGGCCGAAGCCGCCGAGGCGCTGATAAGGGCGGGGGTCGACGGAATCAAGGTCGGCATCGGTCCCGGATCGATCTGTACGACCCGTATGGTGGCCGGCGTCGGTGTTCCCCAGATCACGGCAATTCGTGACTGCTCCCGGATCGCGGTTAAATACGGCATACCGGTCATTGCCGATGGCGGCATCAAGTTTTCCGGAGATCTGCCCAAGGCAGTTGCCGCGGGAGCCGATTGCATCATGATAGGTTCGCTCTTTGCCGGTACCGAAGAGTCTCCCGGGGATACGGTGCTCTACCAGGGCCGCACCTACAAGAGTTACCGCGGCATGGGCTCCATCGGAGCCATGCAGGACGGCAGCAAGGACAGGTACTTCCAGTCCGACGTAGGCGACGAGGTCAAGCTCGTTCCCGAGGGAGTCGAAGGGATGGTGCCCCAGCGGGGACCGCTTTCGGCAAACATCCATCAGCTCCTCGGCGGCCTCCGTTCCGGCATGGGGTATACCGGCTGCGCCACGATCAGGGAGCTTCAGGAGAAGGGGCACTTCATACGGATTACCGGCGCCGGTCTCAGGGAGTCGCACGTGCATGATGTTACCATAACGAAAGAGGCCCCCAATTACAGGCTGGGGGGGTAAGATGGCAACTGATATCCACAGGCAGAAAATCCTGATTCTCGACTTCGGTTCCCAGTACACCCAACTGATCGCGAGGCGTGTGCGCGAGGCCCATGTGTACTGCGAACTGCACCCGTTCGATATGCCGATAGCGGAGATCCGCTCATTTGCCCCGTCCGGGATCATTCTTTCAGGAGGTCCGAAGTCCGTTTATGAACCTGGAGCGCCGGCTGTGGCTGAAGATCTCTTCGAACTGGGGGTTCCGGTTCTGGGGATCTGCTACGGTATGCAGCTGATGAGCCGTCATTTCGGAGGAGAGGTCGTACCTGCGGGCAAGCGGGAGTTCGGCCATGCGGAACTCATGAGCTGCGGTCGGCCCGGACACCTGTTTGACGGTTTTTTCGCGGAGGGGCTAAGCTCGGTCTGGATGAGTCACGGTGACCATGTCTCCCGGGTCCCCGAGGATTTTGAAGTCGTGGCCTATACCGCGAATGCTCCCGTGTGCGCCATCCAGAACGTCAGGCGCAACCTGTACGGAGTTCAGTTTCATCCCGAGGTGAATCACACTCCCCTCGGAGAGCGGCTGCTTGATACTTTCGTCCGAAAAATCTGCGGCTGCGCCGGCAACTGGACGCCGGGTCATATTATTCAGGATGCGGTGTCGCGCATCCGCCGGCAGGTCGGCAGGGAGAGGGTAATACTGGGCTTGTCGGGAGGGGTTGATTCCTCCGTTGCCGCGGCCCTGATTCATCGGGCCATAGGCGACCAGCTGACCTGCGTTTTCGTTGACAACGGTCTCCTCAGGCTGGGGGAGGGCGACCAGGTCATGGCCACCTTTGCCGAAAACCTCGGCGTCAGGGTGATCAGGGTTAACGCCGAAGAACGCTTCCTGACCGCTCTGGCCGGTGAGACGGACCCCGAAAAAAAGCGGAAGATCATCGGGAACCTGTTTGTCACCGTTTTCGATGAGCAGGCGGCCGGAATCGAGGATGCCCGCTGGCTCGCCCAGGGAACCATCTACCCGGACGTCATCGAGTCAGCCGGGGCCAGGACCGGAAAGGCTCACAACATAAAGAGCCATCACAATGTGGGAGGGCTCCCCGAGCACATGAGGCTCAAACTCCTTGAACCTCTGCGTGAACTGTTCAAGGACGAGGTCAGGGCCATCGGCGAGGAGCTCGGCCTCCCGCGCCAGATGGTATGGCGCCACCCGTTTCCCGGACCGGGACTGGGGGTGCGCATCCTCGGCGAGGTCCGAAAGGAGTACGCCGATATCCTCCGCAGGGCCGACGCCATCTACATCGAGGAACTCTACTCCTCGGGTCACTATCACAAGATCAGCCAGGCTTTTGCCGTGTTCCTGCCGGTGAGAAGCGTCGGAGTCATGGGGGACGGCCGCACCTACGAGTACGTCGTGGCCCTGCGGGCCGTGGAAACCAAGGATTTCATGACCGCCGGCTGGTACCCCCTGCCGTACGAGGATCTTGCGCGCATCAGCAACAGGATCATCAATGAGGTTAAGGGGATCAACCGGGTGGTCTACGATATTTCCAGCAAGCCTCCCGCAACCATCGAGTGGGAGTAGCAGCGCCCTGCCGGCGGTGATGCCCGGTCTTCGGGCTGATCCCGAAATCGGCTTTGATTTCCGAATGCAGGCCATTTCTTCACATGGAGGGTAAACAGCTTTGACAGCCATTTCGTTTGAGGAGATCATGTTCACCATTCTGTCGGCCACCCAGGATACGTTCAAGAGTTACATGAACATTGACCTGCTGGCCGGAAAGGTTGAAAAGAGGGTTGACCCGGTCGATTCGGATGTCACGGGAATCGTTGGCGTGGCCGGTGACCGTGTGGGGTATATCATCATTGCCACCGACAGGAAATCAGCCCAGATCGTGGCCAAGGAACTGCTGATGGTCGATGAGGCCGAGGATGAGTGCATCCGGGATGCGGTGGGGGAGTTGACCAACAATATTGCCGGAGTGTTCAAGACAAAGTATCACGAACAGTACGGCAGTGTCGCCCTCGGTTTGCCGCTCGTGGTTTCCGGTCAGTTGCGCGCCATCTCCGAACCTCCGGTTGAGGATGAAACAACCAGCATCAACGTCCAGTGCAAGGGGGTAACCATTCCTTTCAGGAATGCCGATGGCACCATCAATCTCAAGGTTATGGTCTACATGTAGGGATGCCGTTTTGGACGAAGTGCTTGATCGGTACGGATTGTTGCTGCGGGAGGTGGACGGCTGGTTTGCGGAGTCGGCGAACAACCATAGGGATCGGGTCGGATGCCGGCGCGGCTGTTCCGCCTGCTGTCGCGGGTTGTTCGACATTACGCTGCTCGACGCCCTGTATGCGAGAAGAGGATTTGAGCTGCTGTCCGAATCCGTTAAATCGGGGGTCCGTGTAAAGGCCCTGTCCCGCTTGAATGAATCCGCCGAACGCCTGCCCGGATTCAGCTCTCCATGGCTGCTCAATTCTTTTCCGGAATCGTTGTGGGACAATCTCATGCCCGAGGACGATCCGACCCCCTGCGTCCTTCTTTCCGATGGAGGAGAATGCCTCATCTATGATCATCGGCCAATGACCTGTAGACTGAACGGCATTCCGCTGATTGATGTCGATGGCGAAGAGCTTTTTGACGACTGGTGCACGATGAATTTTATCGACCGGGACCCCGCCGGTCTGCCGGGCCTGCGGCATCCCTTCAAGGAGCTGTTTGCGCAGGAATTACTGCTGTTCAGGGAAATGTCGAGAAGGCTGCTTGGAAAGAGTCTCAACGAACTCGATACCCTGGTTCCCGCCGCAATCTGTATTGATCTGGAGACTCTGCCCCGGGATATCGAACACGTTTTTCTACAAGGGAACACCGGATGCATGCCGCATTGATTCTCATTGACGATGATCTGAAACTCGTTGAACAGCAATTTCGCAGAGATCTGGAGTCCGATGTTCACCTGATCAGAAAGGTCGGCGAATATGTGCTCTCCAGTGGCGGCAAGCGCATCCGGCCGGCGCTCCTGCTTCTCTCCGCCCGCCTCTGCGGCTATGAAGGCGCAAGGGCCGTTCCCCTGGCCAGTGTCATCGAATTCATCCATACCGCCACACTGCTCCATGATGATGTGGTGGACCGCGCCACTCTCCGGCGCGGCCTTGCCTCCGCCAATACCCTGTGGGGTAACGAGGCTTCCGTGCTGGTAGGCGATTTTCTCTTTTCCAAATCCTTTTCTCTGATGGTTGACGTTGGCAACATGGAGATTCTTCGGGTTCTCTCCGGTGCGACCACCATTATTGCGGAAGGAGAGGTCATGCAGCTGCTCTGCACCGGGGAGCTTGATCTGACTGAAGAGCGCTATCTGAGCGTGGTGCGCTCCAAGACGGCGGTTCTCATGTCGGCAGCCTGCGAGGCGGGCGCCATCCTGGGGAGCGCTTTACCTGAAAATCGAATGGCCCTCTCGGATTTCGGCATGAGCCTGGGAATGGCTTTCCAGTTGATGGATGATACACTGGATTATATTGCCAGTGAGGAAGAGTTCGGGAAGAGTATCGGTCATGATCTGGAAGAGGGAAAGGTCACGCTGCCGTTGATTCATGCCCTGCGCAACTGCTCCGATGGTGAACGGGACAGGGTTGCGGCCGTCATTGCAAAAGATGAAATGACGCTGGAGGATTTCAGGGAGATTTCGTCTCTGGTAAAACGCTCCGGGGGCATTGATTATACGATTTCCGCTGCGCGAGGCTATATCGATGAGTGCGGCAGGCTGCTGGAAGCATACGAAGACTCTCCTGCCCGTGCTGCGCTGCTCTCACTGGCCGAATATGTCATTACCCGCAACCGGTAGTATGGGTGACACCGTCGCGCTTCCGGTGTTCTGGAGGTAATATTATGAGGCCCCTGTTTCTGCTCCTGGCATTGCTGGTTATCCTGATCACGGCGGCGTGCGACCGTAAAGGCACGGAACTATCTGAAACTTCCCCGTCCGTGATGGAAAGCAGACCCGCTCCGGAAATAACCTTGTCCGGCCTGGATGGCTCCCGATTAAGGCTTTCGGATCTAAGGGGTAAGGTCGTGCTGCTCAACTTCTGGACCACCTGGTGTCCACCGTGCCGTGAGGAAATTCCATCCATGATGAGACTGAATACCATCATGAAGGGGAGGCCGTTTCAGATCGTTGCCGTTTCCCTGGATGAGGGTGGTAAGGCGGCAGTCGAGGAATTCTTTCGCACAAACGGTTATTATCTGCCGACGTATACCGATCCGGACGGCAGGGCGGCTGCCTCCTATGGTGTCTCCGGCTTTCCGAATACTTTTATCGTCGATAAAAAAGGTTTGATTGTTAAAAAGATCGTGGGCCCAGTTGACTGGGGCGCCGCTGAAGTCATTGCCATGATTAATGAACTGATGGGGTAGGGGGATGCACGGTCAGGAAGTCAATTACGCGGTGGCATTCAGCGCCGGAATGTTCTCGTTCCTCTCGCCCTGCGTACTTCCATTGATTCCGTCATACGTCATGTACATCACGGGGCTTTCGTTCCAGGACCTTCATGCCTCACATCCCGACCGCCTGATCCGTCGGGAGACCTTTCTCCACTCGCTCTTCTTTGTCCTCGGTTTCACGGCCATATTTACCATGCTGGGCGCTTCGGCCACCCTGATCGGGTCTCTCATTCAGCAACATTCCAACGTCATCGTGAAGGTCGGCGGTATTCTGATTTTTCTTTTCGGTATCCATATTACCGGGCTGGTTCCGTTGCAACTACTGCTTGGTGAAACAAGGGTGAGACTGCGCAGCAAGCCTTCCGGATATCTTGGCAGTTTCGTGGTCGGACTGGTTTTCGCGGCGGGGTGGACTCCATGTATCGGTCCGGTTCTGGCTTCCATACTCATGGTTGCCGCAACGGAAGAGAGGGTCCTGTACGGGGTCACCCTGCTTCTCGCCTATTCCCTTGGACTTGGCATTCCATTCATCCTCTCATCAATCGCATTGCACCATTTTCTCTTCGTTTTCAACCGTTTCAAGCGGTTTATCAGAATCTTCGAAATTCTCACGGGTATCTTCTTGATGCTTCTCGGAATAGTAATCTTCCAGAACTGGCTTTCGAAAATCTCGGGCTATGCGTCATACCTGTTTGGCGGTTTGTAATGAATACCCATCGTTCGCGTCATTCAATTCAGCTGTCGGTTTCCGATCTCGCCGTTACGGAAGCCTTTTATGCCGGGATTCTGGAGTTGAACGTACAGCGTTCGCTGACCACTCCCGGCGCCCCGGAACACCTTCTCGTGGACATGGACGGCATTTCAATCATTTTTGTGGATGACAGTGACGTCATCAGGGCCCATCCCGTTTTGGAGCAGCGTCTGGGGCTCTTTCCCCGGGGCATTGGCGTTACGATGCATTTTCATGTCCAGAATATCGAGGGAGTCAATGACAGTATACTCGAGGAGGGGTTGGAGATTCTCTACCCGCTGGAGCTGAAACCATACGGCGAAAAGGAGCTCT
>CAZRPI010000004.1:0-18539 GCA_964601865.1 uncultured Pelobacter sp.
AGTGCAACATCAGTTTATGCGGTGGCTCCGCACCGCATAAACTTAAAGTGTTGGCTGCAAGATAAAAATGAGCAGATGAGGGTTAAATTGTTGCCTGAATCAAAACAATATAAGGGAAATAACGGTGGAGTAGTCAAGGTACTCATTTAGTATCATTTCACTGCAAAAGGATTGCATTTGTTTCGCATAATTTTCTGGAACGTCAACAATAAAGACCTCACACAACTTGTCTGTTCGCTTGCTACCGCGACGACAGCAGACGTTGTAGTTTTGAACGAAAATAGTGTTTCCAGTAATAGCACTCTACGCGAGCTAAAGGCAGCGGTGTCCCCAGACTTTTTAGTTCCAAACTTTATTTCTGAAAAGCGTTTCCATTGCTTCCGTCGTAAAGCCAGGCTGGATATGTCTGAGGTACACAATGGCTTCCGTACGAGCGTACGTAAGCTTCATCTTGGGACACAACAAATCTTGTTGATGCTAGTTCATGGAGTTGACATCCGCAATTACGATACCGAATCGCGTCAGGAATTTGCACACTTACTTTCATCGGAAATACAATTAGTACAGGAACAGCAAGGAACTGAGAAGGTATTGCTACTCGGTGACTTTAATATGAACCCTTATGATCGCGGTATGAACTTAGCGGCAGGTTTAAACGCTATGATGACAAAAGAGTGTGTCAAGCAAGGTGTACGGCGGCATCTAAATAAAAACTATGATTTCTTCTACAATCCTATGTGGAGTTTGCTTGGTGACCTGACAGATGGCCCTGCAGGCACTGTCTATGATACCAGCAACCAGGGACCATACGGGTGGAATATGTTGGACCAAGTTGTCATTCATCATTCTATTGTCAATATGTTTGACAGTGTGAGAATACTGACCTCTGCTGGTAATTATTCGCTGAAGGATGATAATGGCCGGCCTGATTCAAGGAATGCATCTGATCATTTCCCGATCCTATTAACATTAAGAGAGGAAGCCAATGAGTAATTATTTTCCGGCAGGACTTAAGTTAGATGACACACAATCGCCGATAGAAATCCTTCAAGAGGCACAACGCGATTGGGAAGCACAAAGTGGCGGGTTGCTGACTTTGATTTTGCAAACCGCTAAGTCGAAAAGTGACAATGATTTGATTCTCGTACACGCTAAACACATACCAAGCAGTCGGACAGTTTCTCTATTCTCTGTTGTTTACCGGCCAGGAAATCCTTACCCAGCAACGATACAACCGAGAGAAGACGAGTTGCCCAAGTTTTTGAGGAAATCCTACTATGAACCAGGAATTGACGCTGGCATCTTGCTAGCCGCAGCTACGAAGGTTCAGGGCAAGACCGTTACAAATCAATGGGTATCTGAAACTCCATCGGAGTTTCGCCACAACCTCACTAATGCGTTCAACCTTGGCATAGTAAAGAGTGAAGTGCTGAATCTTGTATGTAAAACCCCCGAGGTGGATACTGAGGAGTCAGCCATCGAAAGTGAAAAAGTGGAGATGGATTCCCAACAAGACCAGTAGACCCGGTCGCGACGTTATACGAATCAAATTTGAAAAGGAAGTCTGTATGTCTCTTTGGTCAAAGTTGCGAAAATGGTATGAACCGAAGTTCAGAATTACCAATTACGATACTTATCCGTTTGAAACAGAGGAAATCCCCTCCTCACCCTTAGCGAGGTTTACTAGGACGGTGGTCAAACACAGGATCGAAATAATTACCAGCGTCGGAGTCGTTTTTACAATCATCGCTGCGATTTATACCGTTCGTGCTTTTTACGCAATTCCTCAGACTCAACCCCAAAGCGAACCCGCAAAACCCTCCGCCCACCCCAAAAAGGAAGTTTCCAACCAAAAGAGCACAAAGGCGAATGATGACAAATTCTATAATCAACATCTCAATATATCTATGCCAGCAAACCCTACAACTCAAAAGATATCAGGGGACGCAGGTAACTTATGTAACTTTTTGCGGTAGTCGTTAAGTCGGACCAAATGGGCAGGCAGCAATAATGCCGAGACAACCGAGATTACATGTTCCGGGATTGATATATCACATCATGGGGCGAGGAATAGAAGGTTGCGCGATATTCCGTGACGATGATGACCGGGAGGGCTTCTTGAAGCGTCTGTCGGATGGAGTCGGCAAACCCGGAGGCCCGAAGCTCTATGCGTGGGCATTATTGTCGAACCACTTTCATCTGTTGCTGAGATCCGGTGAAGAAAATCTTTCCTCGACGATGAGACGACTGTTGACTGGTCATGCGGTCAGATACAACCTGCGCCATAAAAGGCAGGGGCATCTGTTCCAGAATCGATTCAAGAGCATAATTGTGGAAGAAGAAACATATTTTCTTGAACTGGTGAGGTATATACACTTGAACCCTGTCCGGTGCGGCATCGTCAAAGACATGGAAGGGCTGGCCAGGCATCCGTATACAGGGCATTCGGTGATAATGGGTAAACGGCAATACGACGCGCAGGACGTAAACGAAGTCTTATCGCGATTCTCGGACAAGCGAAACAAGTCCATCCCGGCTTATGATGGTTTCGTGGCCGCAGGGCTGCATCAAGGAAGAAGGGAAGAGTTGCGCGGTGGGGGCCTGATCAGGAGCAGTAGCGGAATTGCGGCATTAACAACACAAAAACCGGACGAGCGTGAGCTTTCAGACGAACGGATTCTTGGCAGCGGCAATTTCGTCGAATCGGTGCTGCTGGACAACGACAATTACAGGTTGGCCGGGATGTCATCAATCGACGACATCTTGCGCGAAGTATCGGAAAAAAGCGGAATCAGCAAGGAACAACTACTTGGTCCGAGCCGGAACCGGAGAATCAGCAGCGCTCGTAAGGAGTTTTTTTCAATAGCACATGAAAGGGCAGGCGCGACATTCTCGATGCTTGCCAGGTTGACCGGTAGAAGCCATGTTGCGGTAAAAAAGGCGATAGAAGAGGACAAAACAGGGCGGCAGGCAAAATAAGTTACATAAGTTACCTGCGTCCCCGTGCTGTACGTGCGTCCCGGTGCTGTACGCCAGTTACCTGCGTCCCGGTGCTGTACGCCGGACGAATACCTTCCTCTTCGACTGTTATCTGGAGCGAATCAGAACGGGAAGCTTTTCGGTTATGAGAGGTAAAGGGGTCAGCCCCGGACATTGGACATTTAATAATCCATCGGGGGCAGGCTGCGGGGACAGGACTTGATTGTTTGAGTATGGGGGGGGTGAATTCAAGTTATCAAGTCCTGACCCTGCCGCATCTCCCATGCCCACAACCGTTTCCCTGTCCGAAACCATGCGCCGTCTGCTGACCGGGTATGCCGTCTATTTCAACCGCAAGTACCAGCGGACCGGACATCTGTTCCAGAACCGCTACAAGTCCATTCTTTGCAAAGATGAGCCGTACCTGCTGGAACTGGTGCGCTACATCCACCTTAATCCGTTGCGGTCCGGCATGGTTTCCGATCTGGAAGCATTGGAACGCTATCCCTGGAGCGGCCACGCGGTTCTGCTCGGTCACCATAACCTGGAGGGGCAGGAAACCGGAGAAATGCTGGCGCATTTCGGGAAAGGAAGAACGCGCGCTTTGCGCGGGTATCGGCAGTTTGTCGCCGACGGAGTAGCCATTGGACATCGTGACGATCTGACTGGCGGCGGTTTGAAACGGAGCATGCACGGAAATGAGGATCAGCGGGAGATTGCCCGGGCAAGGGCCATCTTCTGCTGTCTCGCGGTTCATGAGTACGGCTATACGGCAAGGGAAGCCGGACAAGCGGCGGGGCTCGGCTCGGCAGGCGCATCAATCGCGGTAAAACGGGGAAGAGAAGTATTGAGAGGCGATCCGGCCTTGCGTGACAGGGTTATTGAAAAAACAAGTTGATTGACAAGCAACTTCCCGCAAATTACACGCAAATTACAGTCTGCCGTCAGACAGGCCGGCGGCAGTAATCAAGCGCAGGTTATTGAATCAGGGTTACCGTCCGCAACCGGGCGGAAACCGGAAAGGATCTTCAGGACATGAACGTCGTCGCCATCAATGGCAGTCCCAAAGCGGAGCACGGGGTTACCTCGAAGATACTCACGCCGTTTCTAGACGGCATGAGGGACGCCGGAGCAGAAGTGGAGCTCTTCCACACCACTACCCTCAACGTTTCCCCCTGCAGGGGTGATTTCGCCTGCTGGTTCAGAACCCCGGGGGTTTGTTCGCGTAAGGACGACATGGAACGGCTGCTCCCACGTTTCGCGGCGGCCGAAATCTGGGTCTTCGCCACGCCGCTGTTCGTCGACGGAATCTCAGGCCCGCTGAAAAACGTCGTGGACCGCATGATGCCGCTGCTTGATCCGTTTTTCGAGATCCGTGACGGCCACTGCCGCCACTCGCTGCGCGAGGGAGTGAAGCCGGGAAAAATCGTGCTGGTTTCATCCTGCGCCTTCTGGGAACTGGATAACTTCACCCCGCTCGTTGACCACATCAGGGCCGCATGCCGCAACATGGGAAGGGAGTTTGCGGGAGCGCTGCTGCGCCCCCACGGCCAGGCGCTCAAGACCATGCTCAAGAAGGGATTGCCGGTGGAGGACGTCATCGAGGCCGCACGGGAGTCCGGCAGGCAGCTCATAACCGAAGGCGTCATTGCCGAACGGCTCCTGAAAACCGTCCGGCGCCAGCTTGTGCCGATGGAGGAGTATGTCGAGAGGACCAACGAAATGTTCCGCAAGACTCTCGAACTTGCCGGCAGCGGCAGGGGGTGAGCCTGTTTCACGCGCAATCGCCGCTCAACACGCGGACAAATCACGACAACCGGGCTGACGGAAGCCCCGGGAGCGGACGACTACGGGCAAGCAACCTAGCTTTGAGCCCGGAAACGGCATCCCGCGCACAGCAGGCCCCGCCGCTGTTGTGGCCTGGAAGCGCCTCTGGGGCTTCGAAGACGCTGTCGTGTTTTCTGAACGCGCGGGATGTCCAACTAACTGTGCGGCGTCTATGCGTGACGCGCCCCCCAAAAAATCCCTGCCGCAGTGCTTGCCATTTCCGTAAATGCATAAATAATACAAAGAAGCGTCTAAACTCTCTTGTTATGTCCACAGCGCGGAACATCGCTTTAACCAGCCAGTCACGCTGGATAATACGCTTACATGGAGCGGAATTATGCAATGTCCTTTCTGCAACGAAGAGGTTCTTCCCGGCGCCGTCAAATGCAAACACTGTGGCTCGACCATTGGAGGCGCTCCCGCGCAAACAGTCATATCGAACGGGAACGACTTCGGTGAACTGCTGACACGGGCTATCAATGCCTGGAAGGCGCAATTCACGGATTTGGCCGTTCTGACCCTGGTCTTCATGCTGATTGCCTGGATTCCCATCGCCAACATCGGTTTCATCGCCGGTTACACCCGATCACTGATCAAGGTCGCCCGGGGAGAGGGGAGGGCCCGGATCGGGGATCTTTTCAATGCGTGGGATTGTTTTGCCAATCTGTTTATCTACCTCATTCTCTTCCTGGCGGCCGTGATCGTGCTGCACATCGTACCCTTTTTCGGTTCCCTGGCGGCGACATTGCTCGGGTTCCTCATCTTTCCGGGCACATATGTCATCATCGACAGGGGATACGGCGCGGTGGATGCCTTCAAATGGGGAATCAACTCCATCCAGAACCATTTCATTTCCTGGCTGCTGGCCTACATGGTCGGATCGGTGGTTTCCTGTGCTGGCCTGCTTCTGTTCTGTATCGGGATTGTCCTTACGTTACCACTGGGAGCGCTGATTGCCATCTACCAGTACGAATGCGTCAAATGAACCGGTCCTGATTTCACCGGGCAAAAACGCGACAAACCGCTGCCTGCTGATCCTGGGCCGCCGTGGTGGCGCCCTTATCGCGACCGGTAAAAAAAACTTTTGACAAATTTCCAAATAGTATTAAGATAAAAACTATCTTGTTGCACCTTTATCCTCGAAAGGAGATTCAACCATGTGGACCGAAAAATTCAGAATCCGCCCGGTATCCCACTGCAAGGACGGTTGTCCTAGCAAGCCCGCCGCCTGACGGCGGCGGGCATCCCGTGAAAAAGCCCCGGTCCCCGGACACGGGGCTTTTTTTTTGCGGGTTTTCTGCTATCATTCCCGCTTGTCCGGCACGCCTCTTCCCCGTGAGACTTTCATGAAAAAATATATCCTCCTCGCCATAGGCATCCTGTGCTGCGCCGGAATCGCCTCATTCATCTACTTCAGCGGCAAATCCGACGTCACGTACAGAACCGTCGCCGTCACGCGGGGAACCATCATTGCCACCGTCTCGGCCACCGGCAACCTGAGCGCCGTAACCACGGTCCAGGTGGGTACCCAGGTATCCGGCACCATCCAGAAACTGTATGTGGATTACAATAGCAGGGTAAAAAAGGGACAGACCATCGCGGAGATCGATCCTTCACTGTTCAGGGCGGCCGTGGAACAGGCGCTCGGCAACTACCTGACTGCCCAGGCCAACCTGCAGAAGGCCAGGGTAACGAGCATGGACGCGGACCGGACGCTGACGCGCAACAGAAAGCTCCTGGCCGATGGCGTCGTTTCCCAGGGTGACTACGATACCGCCGAGACATCCGCCATGGCAGCCAGGGCGGCGGTCAAGGCGGCCGAGGGAGCTCTCTCCCAGACCAGGGGGGCGCTGATGCAGGCCCGCACCAATCTGAAGTACTCCATCATCCGCTCACCGGTGGACGGGGTGGTCATTTCCCGGGCGGTTGACGTGGGACAGACCGTGGCAGCCTCCTTCCAGACGCCGACCCTCTTCACCATCGCCCAGGATCTGACCAAGATGCAGATCGAGGTCAGCGTGGACGAGGCGGATATCAGCCGTATCCATGAGAACCAGAACGTGACCTTTTCGGTGGATTCCTATCCGGAGCAGCCTTTCCGGGGCAGGGTCGTCCAGATCAGAAGCGCGCCGGTCATAACCCAGAATGTGGTCACCTATGTGGTGCTCGTCACCGTGGACAATACCGACCTGAGGCTGAAGCCGGGCATGACCGCCAATGTCTCGATCGAGGTCGCGAGAAAGGACGGCGTGCTCAGGGTGCCGCTGTCCGCCCTTCGTTTCAGGCCGAAGGAGAGGGGTGAAAAGACCGGAAATGAACGCCCGGCATCCGGTCCCCGCTCCGACGGGGCGGGCAGACCGGGACGACGAGCCGGCGGCCAGCAGGTCTATACGCTGAGGGATCGAAAACCGGTGGCTGCGCCGGTAAAAACCGGGATTGCCAACAGCAGCAGCGTCGAACTCGTGGAGGGAAATCTCCGGGAGGGGGACGCCGTCATCGTCGAGCAGTTGGGCGGCGACACCAGAAAGAAGGCAACCGGCGGCATGGGTGCTTCCCAGCGCATGGGACCACGCTTCTAGCCATGGGCACGGTTATCTCGCTGACCGATATCCGCCGGGTCTTCATCATGGGGGGCCAGAATTTCGAGGCGCTCAGGGGAATCTCATTTGCCATCGAAAAGGGTGAGTTCGTGGCCATCATGGGCTCTTCCGGCAGCGGCAAATCCACCTGCATGAATATCCTCGGCTGCCTGGATCGCCCCACATCGGGCAGATACCTGCTGGACGGCATCGATGTGGGCTCGATGAACCAGGATCAGCTGGCCCACATCCGCAACAGGAGACTCGGATTCGTCTTTCAGGGGTTCAACCTCCTGCCCCGCACCCCGGCGGTGGAGAACGTGGAGCTGCCGCTGATCTACGCCGGTGTTCCCTCGCAACAGCGCCGGTCGCGGGCCATGGCGGCCCTGGAACAGGTGGGGCTGTCCGGCAAGGAGGACAATCACCCCAGCCAGCTCTCCGGCGGCCAGCAGCAGAGGGTCGCCATTGCCCGCGCCCTGGTCAACGATCCGGCGATGATCCTGGCGGACGAGCCCACGGGCAATCTGGACAGCGCCACCACCGATGAGATCATGAGCCTCTTCACCACCCTCAACGGACAGGGTATAACCATCATCATGGTCACGCACGAAACGGACGTGGCGGCCCATGCGGGGAGAAGGCTCACCTTTCGGGACGGGCTCATCATCGGAGATACGGGGGACTGATCCGTGGACTTCCCGCAAACCCTCAAAATAGCCCTGAGAGCCCTGCGCACCAACAAGATGCGTTCGTTTCTGACCATGCTCGGCATCATCATCGGCATCGCGGCCGTCATAACCATGATGGCGATCGGAGCGGGCGCCAGCTACGTGATCTCGCAGCAGATCGCCAGCATCGGCAGCAACATCATCCTGGTGGTTCCCGGCTCAACCACAAGCGGCGGGCTGCGCACCGGGAGCGGCGGAGCCCAGAGCCTTACCAGCGACGACGCCAGGGCCATCGCCAGCGAGTGTCCCTCCGTTGCAAGCGTTGCCCCGACCGTACGCAGCAGCGGCCTGGTCGTGTACGGCAACATGAACTGGTCGACCATCATCATGGGCGCCTCTCCGGAGTTGTTCGAAATCCGCGAATGGGGGGTCAGCGGCGGCAGGAGCATCAGCCAGCAGGACGTCGACGGCGCGGCCAAGGTCTGCCTGCTCGGCCGTACGGTTGTCGAGAACCTGTTCGGGTCGGCGGACCCCCTCGGCAGGATGGTCCGGATCAAGAAGATCCCCTTCACGGTCATCGGGGTGCTGGAACCCAAGGGGCAATCACCCCAGGGGACCGATCAGGACGACACGGTCTTTGTTCCGCTCCGGACCGCCCAGCGCAACCTGGTCCGCTCATCATTCCCGAATACGGTGGGATCGCTGATCATCAAGGCCAGAAGCGAGGATCTGCTGGACAGGGCGGAAGAGGAGATCAACAGCCTCCTGAACCAGAGGCACCGCATCACGGAGGGGAAGGAGTCCGACTTCTCCACCCGCAACCTGTCCGAAATCCTGGATGTGGCGGAACAGTCCTCACGCGCCATGTCGCTCCTCCTCGGCGCGGTGGCCTCCATCTCGCTGGTGGTTGGCGGCATCGGCATCATGAACATCATGCTGGTTTCGGTAACCGAGCGCACCAGGGAGATCGGAATCCGCATGGCCATCGGCGCGAGAAAGCGTGACATCCTGCTGCAGTTCATGGCCGAAGCGGTTCTACTGACCATGATCGGTGGTCTAATCGGCATCCTGCTCGGCGCGGGAGGCGCCGCGGTCGTCTCGCGGCTCCTCTCCTGGCCGACGCTCATATCATCGAAATCCATCGCTGTTGCCTTCCTGTTTTCGGCGGCGGTGGGAATATTCTTCGGCTTCTATCCGGCGAGAAAAGCCGCCGGACTGAACCCGATCGAGGCCCTCAGATATGAATGATCTCAACGGAGAATCCTTCTCTCCGGTTTTTGAAAAAGAATTCCCGGTCCTATTCCACGACCTGGATTTCAACGGCGACCTGGGACCGGTACAACTCCTTAATTTCATGCAGACTACGGCCAGCATGCACACTCTGGAGCTGGGCGTTTCCGCGACCCACCTCCGCCCGAAAGGACTGGCCTGGGTGGTTTCCCGCATCCACCTGATCGTCGAACGCTATCCGCGCAGCAGGGAAGTCGTACGGCTCCGGACCTGGCCGGCGATGCGCGAGGGCATTTTCACCAACCGGGAATACGAACTGCACGACGGAAACGGTCAACCGCTGGGGCGGGCCACCACATCCTGGGCCCTGATCAGCGTCGCCACCCGCCGCCCCGTCAGGCTGGCCGGAAACCTTCCGCCCTACCCGCTGCTGCCGCAGAGGGCGGTGGACGACGATTTTGCGCCATTGCCGCTTTTTCCAGGTCCAACCGAACCGGAACTGACATTCAGGGTCTTGCGCAACGACCTGGATCTCAACAGTCACGTGAACAACACCGTCTATGCCGGCTGGGCGCTGGAAGCCGTGCCGAACGAGGTGGCAGCCGGCAGGCTGTCCGAACTGGAGGTCTCATTCCGGGCCGAAGCCCTCTACGGGGAAACGGTGGTATCACGCTGCGCCGTCCAGGATTCAGGGAAGTCGGCATGCTGCCTGCACCAGATCGTCAACCAGCGCGACGGGAGGGAACTGGCCCGGCTGCGGACACGCTGGCGCACCTGAGCGTCTTTGACATGATAAAAAAACAAAAACCGGATCTCGCACCAAGCCACAAAGAGCACAGAGAATAACCGCATCTTCTCCGTCTCCGTGTCTTCGTGCCCCCGTGTGATAACGATTGTGAAATTGCATAGACCCACATATGATGCTCTCGCAAATTCTCAAAAACACTGCCTTGGTTCATGCTTCGACAAGCTCAGCACGAACGGCATTACAGTCAGTTAGGGCATGAAAGTCCGTTCGCCCTGAGCTTGCCGAAGGGCGAAAAGGACTTTTTGCGGTGTCATCACATATGCATTCACTGAAAGGAAGTCATGACTATAAACGATTGCCCCATGTGCCGTCGCTGGGACGACGACTGCGACCTGCGCGTCATCCAGCTGAAACACTCGTTCGTCACCCTCAACCGCGACCAGTTCTTTCCCGGCTACACGCTGCTGTTTACCAGACGCCATGTAACGGAGCTCTTTCATCTCGACGGGAACGAGCGGGCCGAACTGATGGACGAGGTAAGCCGGGTGGCCCGGGCGCTGCACGGCGTTTTCCGGCCCGACAAGATCAACTACGAGCTCCTGGGCAACATGGTTCCCCACATGCACTGGCACCTGGTGCCGCGCTTCGCGTCCGAACCGCTCTGGCCCCGCCCCATCTGGTCCGAACCCCATGACGAGAGGATCCTGTCGCCGGAAGGGTACCGTGACCGCATTGAACTGATACGAAAGGCGCTGGCATGATCAGACCCTTCATCCATACCCTGGACAACGGATTACGCGTCGTCTGCGTCGAAATGCCGCACCTTCATTCGGCGGAACTGGCCCTGTACCTGAAAGTGGGTGGACGCGACGATCCGGCGGGCAAGGAGGGGCTGTCCCATTTTCTGGAGCACATCCTGTTCCGCGGAACGGCCGAATTCAGCTGTTCACAGGAGATAGAGAACGCCTTCGAGGCGATAGGCGGCGCGCCCAACGCATCCACCGACGCGGACTCAACCTGCTTCTACTCCCGGATCCACCCCGATCACTACCGGCGCGGCATGGAGATCCTCGCCTCCATGATCCTGCGCCCCCTCCTGGAAGACGTGGAAATCGAGAAGAGGATCATTACCGAGGAAGCCCGGGAGGACCTGAACGAGCAGGGAGAGGAGATCAACGCCGACACCATAGCGAGCCGCCTCCTCTGGCCGCGCCACCCGCTGGGGATGCCGACCGTCGGCACCCTGGAGAGCATCACCGGAATCACCCGGGGCGACCTGGAGAGACATCTGAACACCCATTACGTTCCGTCACGGGCGGTACTGGTGGTTGCCGGCCCCGTGCCCGACAGCGGAGTGTTCGAGGCGGCCGCGGAGGCATTCGGCGGCTGGCGCGGCAACGAGCCGTCCCCGTCTCCCCAGGTGGGCAGGCTGCGCAATTCACCGCAAATCCGCTTCGTGCGTGACTCCGACAGCCAGATGACGCTGCAGATGGCCTTCCTCGGGCTGCGCCGGGGCGATCCCCGTTTCATGGGACTGCGGCTGCTGCGGCGCCTCATGGCCGGCGGCGGAAGTTCCCGTCTCCATCTGCGGCTGCGGGAGGAACTCGGCATCGTGTATTCGGTGGAAGCAGCGCTCGGAGCCTACGAGGAGACCGGCTGTCTGGCCATAGACCTCTCCACATCCCCGGAGACCCTGGTTCAGGCCATAGATGTGACGCTGGAGGAGCTGGCGCTCATCAGCCGGGAACCGGTTCAGCAGGCGGAACTGGATCGCGTCCGCACCCTGTACCTGTACGACCTGGAATTCAGCCGGGATTCGGCCTATGAACTTGGCGGGCGTTACGGATGGGGGGAATTGATGGGAGTCGTGCGCAGTATCGAGGAGGACCGGCAGGAGGCATTGCGCATCACCGGCGGGGACCTGCTGGAAACGGCGCGGACGGTGTTTGCGCCGGGCAATATGCGGCTGGTCGCCGTGGGTCCCTGGACGGCTGTGATGAGGAAACGGGCCCGTGCCCTGGTCCGGGAATACGAGCAAACATGGCAGGGCGCCCCAGTCGGACAACATTCAAGCGATTTACCGCAAAAAACCGCGACACCTTGAGGTCTTACGGCCTTTGGGCGGAATCATTTCGTTTCATCCCATCGACAGCCGGTCACGGTCAAACTCCTTGCGGGTCCTCAGGATACCCGCAAGCATGTTTTCCAGCCCCTCCTCCATCTCCAGAAATCTGACGCCGATGCCGGGCGCGCTCTTGACGCCCCACGGCATGATCCAGCGGATTTCGGCCCGTACGTTCCTGTCGAACTGGGGTAGATGGACATCCACACACTCGCCCACGCCGAACCTTTCGGGCCGCATGTGAACGATAAACATCCCGCCCCAGGAGATATCAAGGGTAAACCCCCTGAAATCCTCCTCTCTGTGCCGGATAACGGTGAAAAAGCAGACTGGATGACGTTTGTGCACCCGATGTATTCGCGGTTTGAACGCGGGACAGGTCTTGGTGAGGAAGCCGGCCAGGCTGCTGTCCTGCTTTGCGCTGCCCGGCATGGCCATGGGGACGAGCGTTGAGCCGAGCGCCCTGACCCGGAGCGAGGGATAGAAATCAACCAGGGTATAGGCCACGATTTTCTCCTCCCCCTTGGCCTTTACCATGGAGGGGAGATCGACCAGCAGTCCGTGGAACAGGCCATGCAGGGAGTGTTCTTCGGCTTCGAGGAAGGTCGAACACGCAACGCTGGAAACGTTGTGGGCGTCCAGCGACGCCACCAGCGCCTGCCTCGTGTCGTCGCTGTAGGAAACCACCAGGATGACCATGTGCGGGCGGGGCGTGACCTGGTCACCCCCCTCCAATCCGCTGCAATTTTTCTCGCCCTCAAACGACATGGACCCGCTCCTGCGCCCTACTCCCGTTACATGCGGAAAACCTGGGGAAACAACCGGTCAAGACAACGACGCACTGTCTGCTCAGTATTTTGCCTCCAGCACCCTGATGCCGATCTTGCCGATGATCGAGGCGATCGGCGCCAGATCTTCCCGGGTATGCCCTTCAAAAAATTTAAGATGGGTCGGATCAGCAGGCATCTGATTGTAGGTGGGGTCAACTGCTACCCACTGACCATCAAGAAAACTCTCGGCCCAGCTGTGATAGAAGAAACCTTTCCCCTCCAGCAGGACCAGTCCGGAAACATAGCGGGTGGGAATGCCGGCCGCGCGGGCCAGCGCCGTGTAGAGCCTGGCATGGGTCTGGCAATTGCCCTTGCGGGACAGGAGACTGGCCAGCGCCCCGTCGCCGTCATCCACCCCTTCCTTCAGCCATTCGGTCGTCCAGGTTACCAGCGCCCTGGCAATCTCACCCCCGTTTTTCTTGCCCTCGGCCAGCTTCCTGGCTTGGGCAACCATCTCCGGCGCCTCCGACTCGATCCCCTCGGCAGGCTTCAGATACTTTGTCTGGTCGGTCGCTGCCGGCGAAGCCGGACCCTTCTGAGACGCCGTGGGAACCGCCGTACCGGTCTTAACGGTTATCTTCCCCTCCCCTGCCCTTTCAACGAGTTGCCCCCCCTCCTGCAGAAGCGGCAGGGAGCTGTTCCAGCCACTGATCTCCAGGGAGAGTCCCCTGAGCTTCTCCTGATTTTTCAGGGAAGGCGCGGGCTGCACCAGGCTGAAACCGCTGATCCTGGCCTTGCGGGAGATGGTAAGCGCGGCCACGTACGCCGCCAGCGACCTGGAGTCCTCGGCCCTGGTTATCACCAGGTCATCACGCACCGACTCCAGGATGGTATTTCCCTGGGCATCCATCCAGATGTCGTTGGGCAGCGGGTACAGGTTGTTGCGCAATTTCAGCGCGGGCTGCCCGTCCGGAGCGGCTTCATCTCCGACAACCGTTATGGCAACCTCCTTCACCTGGATGTCTTCGGGGTCAAAGGTCAGTATCTTGACGGTCTTGCCCGCCTGAATGCCCCGCATCATCGGATAGAGATTGAGCGCCGGGCCGGGGAACAATTCCCCCCTGAACCTGAGCACTTTGGCGGTAGTCTTGCCGCCGCTTTCGATCTGAAGCTTCAGGATGGAATCTCCCGCCTTCCCCGTGATGCGGGTGGGAAGGCCATTGATGTTCTGCTCTATTTCGAAGGAACGCAGCGCCAGACTCTTATTGACCTGATAAACCTCGCGCGAGGCGGCCTCCTTGGAAAACCACATCACCTTGAGGCGTTCGTTGACATCGCCCTCCATGCGGTAACCATCCGGGGTTTCGGCAATGACCTGGCGGTAGAAACCGCACCGCTCGTTGTTCACGTAGATCCCGAACCAGCGCTCGGAGAGCGGAGGCTTGCCCAGCCTGGAATACTGCGCCGCCCGAACCGGCGCACTTCCCAGAACGGTCATGATTGCGGCTATTGATATCAAAACCAGATATTTGTGAAATGAGATTCTCATTATCGCTTCCCCCTCGAAAATTCCATCCTGGAGCTATATGTAAAAACCACCCCGCAACCCGGCGCGTCCCGCCGGAAAAAAGCACGGGGATACCGACGGTCGCCATGGCTTGGCCGGAACACCGGCGTCAGAGGATTTTCAGATCAGCGGCCATGTTCCACCAGAAAGAGCAGCATATACCTCAGCCGGACAAGCCGGAACCAATCAGGAAAAAATCAAAGGCAATGGCATGCGGCAAAGGCCGGATTCCAACGGATTTACGCTGATAAGACATCTGGATTCGCATGCTGAATATAATCCGTGTCAATCCGCTGCATCTGCGAAAAGCCGCGTTCTATTGCCGTTCAGGTCCGATCATTTATTGTAAAAACTCTAAGTCGTAAGAGACTAAAGGATCGTTTCGTGGGCCAGGCGCTTCATCTCGGCAATGGTCGCGCCGTAGTCGGGGCTGCCGAAAACCGCGCTCCCCGCCACGAAAACATCCGCACCGGCATGGGAGATCCGGGCGATATTGGCGACCTTCACTCCGCCATCCACTTCCAGTTCGGCCTCGGAACCACGGCTGTCCAGCATCGCCCTCAGGGCGTGAATCTTGGGAAGGCAGGCCGGAATGAAGCTCTGGCCGCCGAAACCCGGATTAACCGTCATCAGCAGCACCAGATCCAGATCTTCAAGCACATAATCGAGAACATTCAGCGGCGTGGCGGGATTGAGGGCGACGCCGGCCCGTTTGTCAAGGGACCTGATCAGCTGCACGGTACGGTGCAGGTGGTGGACCGCCTCGGCATGCACGACGATGATGTCGGCACCGGCGGCGGCAAAATCGGGGATGTAGGAGTCCGGACGCTCGATCATCAGATGCACGTCAAGAGGGAGTCCGGTCACCTTTCGGGCCGCCTCCACCACCAGCGGACCAATGGTTATGTTGGGAACGAAATGGCCATCCATGACATCCACATGGACATAGTCGGCGCCGGAGGCTTCCAGCGCCCGGATCTCATCGCCCAGACGGGAAAAGTCGGCGGACAGTATCGATGGGGCTATCTTTTTCATGAATCATGCTCCGGACAGGTTTCTGTCCTGAATCAGTGACTCCACCACTCCTGCGCCGGTCCGGAAGGCCTCTGCCTTTGCGTTTCCGGACTCTCCGGCGTTCCGGCGTCACGTATCCAGGTCTGCTTTTTTATAAAGCCTGGCCGCGAAAAAACCGTCCATGGAGTGGCGGTGGGGCCAGGCCCGCATCATCCCCTCCGGGGAAAACAGATCGCGCCAGGAGGGAAAACATTCGTTCAGATTCTCTAGCACACAATCGTCCCGCCGTGAAAGAAAATCGTGCACGACATCCTCGTTTTCCTGTCGGGAGGTGGAACAGGTGGAGTAAAGCAGCCTGCCGCCGGGCTTCAGCATGGCAATCGCGCTCTTCAGCATCTTTTTCTGGGTTTCGGCCAGGCGGGAGATATCGGCGGGGGTGAGCCGCCATTTCGCCTCGGGGTTGCGGCGGATAACCCCCAGCCCCGAGCAGGGGGCGTCCAGAAGGATCAGATCGAAAAGCCCTTCCGGAAGCGTCGCGCTGTTAAGAAGATCGGCGACACGGGTATGAATGATCGTCATCCCCAGCCGTTCGGCGGTTTCCCGGACCAGGGAAAGCTTAGACTTCGAGATGTCCATGGCCAGCAGCTCACCCCGGTCATCCATCTGCTGGGCCAGGTGGGTCGCCTTTCCCCCGGGCGCCGAGCACGCGTCCAGGACCAGCTGGCCGGGTCGCGGTTCCAGCAGCAACCCGGCCAGTTGGGAGGCCTCATCCTGCACCGTGAACAGCCCCTCCTGGAAGCCGGGAAGATCCCGGATGGCGCGCCGTCCCCCTTCCACCACCACAGCATGGGGCGAATACCTGCCGGGAGACGCCTGAATGCCGCTCTGGACGATGCGCCGCAGGAATTCGTCACGGCTGATGCGCAGCGTATTGACCCGCAATGTCAGGGACGGCTGCAGGGACGAGGCTTCCGCCAGTCTCTCCGCCTCGGCCGCGCCCAGCTGGGAGATCCACTGCCGAACGAGCCAGAGCGGGTGTGAATGGCGGGCAGCGATGTACTCCGCGGGCGCGGAAACCGGGTCGGGAAAAACCATAAGCTCCCTTCGCCGCAGGTAGTTCCGCAGTACTGCGTTCACCAGGCCACCGAAGCGGTGGCTGCTCTTCTTGGCCATGGCAACCGCCTCGTTGACGGCGGCCGATTCGGGAATGCGGTCCAGATAGACGAGCTGATACAGCCCCACCCGCAGACAGATGAGGACCTGTGGGGCCAGCCCGGCAAGGGGCCGGGTCAGCAGTTGGGAAAGGATGTGATCCAGGGTGCCCTGACGACGCAGCACCCCGAAAACCAGTTCGGCGAACAGCCCCCGGTCAGGACCGGAGAGTTGCCCGCCGGCCAGTTCGCGGTCCATCAGGCGATCCGCGTAGCCCCCCTCCTTCCGGAGGCGCAGGAGGACGGCACAGGCCGCCTCGCGCGGGCTGGCAGCATTCAGGACGGCGGCGCTCAATTGCGGTGGGTCCTCGCCATCTCTTCCAGGCGGGCGATGCGTTCCGGCATGGCCGGATGGGTGGAGAAGAGCGACGCCAGGCCACCGCCGGCCAAAGGATTGACGATGAACATGTGCGCCGTCGCGGGGCTTGCCTGCGGCATCGGGAACCTCTGGTTCCCCATCTCCAGCTTGCGCAGGGCGTTCGCCAGGGAAAGGGGATCGCCGCAGATACCAGCTCCGCCGGCATCCGCACCGAATTCGCGGGAGCGGGAGATCGCCATCTGGACCAGCATGGCCGCCAGGGGCGCCAGAATCGCCATCGCGAGCAGGCCGAAAGCGCCTCCCCTGTCGTCGTCATTACCTCGCCCGCCGCCGAACATGGCGCCCCATTGGGCCATGTGAGCCATATAGGTGATGGCGCCGGCGAAGGTGGCGGCGATGGTCTGCACCAGGATGTCGCGATTCTTCACGTGGGCCAGCTCGTGAGCCATGACCCCTGCCAGTTCGTGTTCGTTGAGAATGCGCAGGATACCCGTGGTAGCGGCCACGGCGGCATGTTCGGGATTACGGCCGGTGGCGAAGGCGTTGGGGGTGTCCGAATCGATCAGGTACACCCTGGGCATGGGGAGACCGGCGCGCTGGGCCAGCTGCCTCACGATGGCGAAGAAGCGGGGGTCATCGGATTCGGTTATTTCCTGCGCGCCGTACATGGCGAGCACCATCCTGTCGGAAAACCAGTAGGAGAAGAAGTTCATCCCGGCAGCCATGACAAAGGCCAGGGTCATGCCGTGCCTGCCGCCCACCGCTCCGCCTACCATGACCATCAGAACCGTGAGCAGAGCCATCAGAAACGTTGTCTTAAGCGTATTCATACGTCCTTTTCCTCACATATGGCGTTAAACTCGAAACAGACTGCTTAAATAGTAATGATTGCGATTGAAAAGCGCAAGGGTGGCCGTTAACAATGCCGACCAGCCTGAACGGCGGAGCCCAAAAAGCTTGACAGCCCCTTGCGGGGAGTGATATCCGGATTAGCTGAATCTGAATCTGGAACCCCCGGAGGAAAAATGGAACGGACATTCGCCATCATCAAGCCGGACGCGGTCGAACGCGGACTGGCAGGCAAGATCATCGAAAAAATTGAGGAAAACGGTTTCGCCATCGTCGGCATGAAGAAGATCAGGCTGAGCCGGGAGCAGGCCGGTGGCTTCTACTACGTGCACAGGGAACGTCCGTTTTTCGGCGACCTCTGCGAATTCATGTCGCGCAGTCCGGTGATCGTGCTCTGCCTTGAGAAGGAGAACGCCATTGCCGACTGGAGAAAGCTGATGGGCTCCACCAATCCGGAAGAAGCGGCCCCGGGCACCATCCGCAGGGATTTTGCGGTCAGCCTGTCGCGGAACAGCGTTCACGGCTCCGATGCCCCGGAAACGGCGGCCTTCGAAATTCCCTACTTTTTCAACGCCCTGGAACTGGTATAATCCGCCTGTTTTTTTAATTCTGCCCAGCAAGATTGTCCTGGACGGTAGATATTATCCATCCCCCTC
>CAZRPI010000004.1:18639-43734 GCA_964601865.1 uncultured Pelobacter sp.
CTGTTTCCGAGAAAAAATATGAACCTATACGAAGAAACCAATGAAACGGAACCGGTCAGGGAACTCCCGGCAAAAAATTCAGAGGCCGGCTGCCGGGGTTCCATGCGAAGCGTCAACGGCCTCGAAAGCATCCTCATCGCCGAGGATGAGGAGCAGGTAACGGCCGCTCTTAAGATAATCCTTGAGAAGGTTGGTTACCGGGTGTTCATTGCCGACAACGGCAGGGAGGCGGTGGAACTCTTCAGGAGGCACAGGGAGATTGCGCTGGTCCTGTGCGACGTTGAAATGCCGGGGCAGAACGGCAAGGAGACGGTCATGAAGATCAGGGCGATGAATCCCGACGTCAGGGCCATTTTCATGAGCGGATACTCGGTGGACATCATACGCAACCAGGGGATGATCGGTGAGAACGACGAACTGATCATCAAGCCGTTCACGATCAACGGCGTCCTGGGCAAGATCCGGGAACAGCTGGACAGGAACTGATACGGCGCACCACCTGGCCCCGGCCGAGGCGTTCAGGACGATGACAGACCGGAAAACGTCAGCGATCCGGATGCAGGTGTGCCAGGACCAGCTTCCGCGCCTCCGCCACCGGTTCCCCCTCCCCCGTCACCCAGTTGATGGGCACGCCATGGCGCTCCATCCTGCGGAACCAGGTTTCCTGGCGTTTGGCGAAATCGTGGATGGCGCTGTTCAGTTTCTGGAACAGATCGTTCCCGTTCAATACCCCCCGCAGATACAACCCCGTGAAGCGGTACTCCAGACCGTAGTAATCCAGCCGTTCCCATGGCACCCCTTCTTCATGCAGGCGCCGTACCTCGTCGATCATCCCCTCCCCCAGACGGCGCCGCAGCCTTTCCGTAATGCGGCGGCGCAGCTCGGCCCGCTCCCAGCGGATGCCGATCACCAGGGGACGGAGATCGGGAAAAGGATCATCATCCGGTTCGCGGGCGGCCTGGAACCGGGCGATCTCCAGCGCCCGGATAATCCGCCCGCGGTCCAGCAGATCGGTGCTGTTGTGCTGATCAGGTCGCAGCTCCCGCAGCCGCTCCGCCAGTTCCCCATCACTCACCCCTTCCAGCCCCGCCCGCCAGCCCCCGTCCTCCGGAACCTCCACCATCCGGTAGCCGCGCAGGGCGGCATCCAGGTACATGCCCGTGCCGCCGCACAGGACCGGCAGCCTCCCCCGGGAAGAAATGTCTGAGAATGCTTCAAGAAAGAGACGCTGGAAGGCAAAAACACTGAACTCCTCTCCCGGCTCCAGGATATCGATCAGGTGATGGGGAACCTCGCCGTACTCGGCCAGATCCTTGCCGGTGCCGATATCCATGCGCCGGAAAATCTGGCGGGAATCGGCCGAGATGATTTCGCCGTCGAATTCTCCCGCCAGGGCCACTGCCAGCCGGGTTTTGCCAGAGGCTGTCGGGCCGAGGACGGTGAGGAGGTTGAAGGATGATTTGCGCGTCATGGGGGGTTATAGTAGCAGATTACGGCGGAGGAGCAACGGAAATGGAGCGCCCCCGCCTGGACCTGTTACAGGATATGAATCGCGATACCGGTAAAACGACGCCGTTTGCGTCTGCCGGCATTCCAGAAAATCTTTCCAATCCTTGCGACCGGAAATTAATCGGATATAATTCTCACCATTGAGCGACGCCACGAGAAGCGCCATCGGCTCCCGGCAGTATTTTCCCGTTTTTCGACGCGACGCCCACCTGATCCCCACTCCGCACGACCCCGGAGTCGTTCGCGGTTAAAGAGTTTGTAATGAACGATTCGCCATCCGTCCTGATCGTCGATGATTCAAGGTTCGCTCGATTATTCCTGCGGGAAATCGTCCTGTCCATGGGACACAGCCCCCTGGAGGCGGAGAACGGCCGGGAGGGGCTTGAGCTGTTCATCGCCGAGAATCCCGATCTGATTCTGACTGACCTGGAAATGCCCGAGATGGACGGACTCGCCTTCATACGCGAGTTGAGGATACTATCCCCGCGGACGCCGGTCATCGTCATCTCGGGGAAAAGCACCTACCCGGAAATCATCGAAGCGATCCGCAGCGGCGCCTGGGATTACCTCGTCAAGCCGTTCAGTGAGGAAGAACTGAAAAGCATCATATGCGGTTCCCTTGAACGGGCCCGGCTGATTGACGAAAGCTTCCGTTACCGGCGACGGCTTGAGGAACGGGTCGAAAACCAGACGAAGGAACTCCATGAGGGCAAGGAGCGCTACCGCAGGCTGCTGGAGTCCGTAACCAACTACGGCTACTCCGTCTTCCTCTCGGAAAACGGGAATACCCGGACCGTACATCACCCCGGCTGCGTGAAGATTACCGGCTATTCGCCGGAGGAGTACGCGGCTGACCCCGATCTCTGGTTCAGGATCGTCTACGGGCATGACCGGCCCCAGGTTCTCGACCTGAACCGTCGGATCCTGTCCGAGCCCGCGGCGCTGGAGATTGAACACCGCATTGTCCACAAGGACGGTTCGATCCGCTGGATCAGGAACACCCTCGTCCCCCACCGGAATAACGACGGACTCCTGCTCTCATACGACGGCCTGATCACGGATATCACCGAACGCAAGGAGGCCGAGGCAAAGATGCGGGAGAGCGAGCGGAAGTTCAAGACGCTGTTCGAGTCCCGTCCGGACGGCCTGCTGGTGGCGGATATCCACAGCAAACGCTTCATCCTGAGCAACCAGAGCATGCGCGCCATGCTCGACTACACCGAGGAGGAACTCAGGCAGCTCACGGTCAGGGATATTCACCCGGCCGATGCCCTCCCCGGAGTGATGGAGCATTTCGAGCTGCAGGTTCGCGGCGAAACGGATCTGGCGACCGATCTGCCGGTTCTCAGGAGGGACGGCTCCATATTCTACGCCGACATCAGCGCCTCCCACATCCAGCTTGGCGGCAAAAGCCTCCTTTTCGGCTGCTTCCGGGACGTTACGGACCGCAAGCTAGCGCAGGAAAAACTCCAGCGCCATACGGACAACCTGACGGCCCTGCGCAGCATCGACAACGCCATCAACAGCAGCCTGGATCTGAACGTCACCCTCAGTGTGCTGTTGATGGAAGCGCTGAAACAACTGAATGTGGATGCGGGCGTGGTGCTCCTGCTCAACCCCTCAACACAGACCCTGGATTACGTTTCGGGCCAGGGATTCCATACGGATCACATCCACTTGGCCTGCGTCAGGATGGGGGAATACTGCGGAGGACGGGTGGCCAAGGAGCGCAGGACGCTCATTCTCAACGACTTCTCCATCGCGGCTGAGGGAACATATCTCAGGAAACTCATCGACAGCGAAGATTTCAAAGCATACGTGGGTGTGCCGCTGATCGCAAAAGGGGCTGTCAAGGGGGTGCTGGGACTGTTACACCGCTCTCCGCTCCACCCCGACCAGGACTGGCTGATGTTCAGCGAAGCCCTGGCCGGACAGGCCGCCATCGCCATCGACAATTCCGAAATGTTCGAAAACCTCCAGAACTCCCATACCGAGCTGTTGCTGGCCTACGACACCACCATCGAGGGGTGGGCGCGGGCGCTGGATTACCGGGACCGGGAAACGGAGGGGCACAGCAGACGGGTTACGGAGCTGACCGTCCGCATCGCGCGGAAAATGGGGCTGGGGAGCGAGAAACTGATCCATGTCCGGCGCGGCGCCCTGCTGCACGACATCGGCAAGCTGGGGGTTCCGGACAGCATCCTGCTGAAACCGGGCAAGCTGACCGACGAGGAGTTCGCCATCATGAAACGCCATCCGGAGATCGCCTTCCGTCTCATCTCACCGATCAAGTTTCTGCGGCCGACGCTGGAGATCCCCTATTACCACCATGAACGCTGGGATGGGAGCGGCTACCCCAAGGGGCTCAAGGGAAAAGAGATTCCGCTGACCGCCCGCATATTCGCGGTTGTGGACGTGTGGGACGCCCTCTCTTCCAACCGCCCCTACCGCGCCGCATGGCCGGAAGAGCGGGTGCGGGAGTATCTGCGCCAGCAGGAGGGCAGGGAATTTGATCCCGCGGTGGTGGAGCTGTTTATGGACCTGATTGCGGAAGGTGATGGATGAGATTTTTCATCCGTTTCAGAGAAAGATCCGCTGTTAAATGAAAATGAGAGGACGGGAATATGAAGAAATTCAGGGTATTTGCCGAGACCGCCCCAACTGCCATCATCGTCTATCAGGGGGAAGGGATCGTTTATGTCAATTCCGCCGCGACCCGCCTGTTCGGTTACAGCGAAGAAGAACTGCTGAAGATGAACTTCTGGGAGTGGGCCGTCGCGGAAGACCGACAGTTTGTCAGGGAGAGAGGAATGGCGCGGCAGCGGGGTGAGCACCCCCCCGGCTGCTACGAGCTGAGATTCCTGAACAGCGAGGGCACCACGGGATGGGTGACGGTTTCGGCCGGAGCCATCGAATACCGGGGCCAACCGGCGGGCATTGCGATGTTCAGCAACATCAGCGAGGCCAAACGGACCGAAGAGCGGCTGCAGGCATCTCTCGCGGAAAAGGAAGTTCTTCTGAAGGAGGTTCATCACCGGGTCAAAAACAACCTTCAGATCATCTCCTCGCTCCTCTACCTGCAGTCCGAAGCCATCCCCGACGAACGGTCCCGCGCCTATCTCCGGGAAAGCCAGAACCGGGTCAGGTCCATGTCCCTTATTCATGAGCGGCTCTACGGCACGAAGAACTTCAGCTCCATTGACTTCGGGGAGTACATCAGGGAGTTGTCGCAGTTTCTGTTCAACTCCTACGCGGTGGACTCCGGCCGCATCAACCTGAACGTGAACGGCGCCGGGGGAGTCCTCGAAATAAACGAGGCCATTCTCTGCGGCCTGATCGTCAATGAACTGCTGTCAAACTCCCTGAAACACGCCTTTACCGGTGACCAGGCCGGCGAAATCTCCATTCACATGGGAAGGAACACGGACGGCTGGATCAACCTCACGGTGGCCGACACTGGTATCGGCCTGCCGCCCGGCCTTGACTACCGGAACACGGAGACCCTCGGGCTGCAGCTGGTCAACACCCTCGTCAGGCAGCTGCGGGGCAGACTGTTGGTCGGGGACGAGGGGCCCGGAACCCTCGTTTCCATCGCATTTCCCGGCAGCGCTCAGGCATCCGGCGGCGGAGCTGGCCTGCCGGAGTGAAGGGCTTGCGCGGCCAATGCGCCACATTCCCCGGAACATCCATGGCGGCACGATCTTCATGGTTTAAGTTGGAAAGGGATGCTTCCGGAGCCGGTCTCAACGGTGACAGGTCCCGTCAGGGCTCCGGTTGAGGACCCGTTCGATCAACTGAAGGCACTGGGTAAAGTCGAGCGGTTTGGAGATGTGGGCATCCATCCCCACGGCGAGGCAGCGTTCAACCTCTTCCTTCCTGCTGTGGGCAGTCATGGCAACGATGGGGGTGCGCCCCCCGGTTTCCTTTTCCCTCTCCCTGATGGTCCGGGCGGCTTCGCAGCCATCGATGCGCGGCATCTGTATGTCCATCAGCACCATGGCATAGACTCCGGTCGCCCACATCTCAACCGCCTGAAAACCATCCTCAGCAAAATCAACCCGGTAGCTGGAGCGTTTGAAGAGCAGTTCGAGAACGGCCCTGGCAACCGGTTCGTCTTCTGCGATTAAAATGCGCAATCCCATCAGCTGCTCCGGTGGTACGGAGGTGTTGTGGAGTCAAACAATGCGGGCAGGCCCCGAATCCCCGTCCTGCGTTGCGGCAAGCCTGTCAAGAATTACTATGTTTGAGGCCGGAGATGCAACCATGTTTTTGGCGAACCGGGATGGAAGCCCCTCGGCGCGTCATTCGAAACCGCCGGGGAAAGCGCGCGCGAACTCCCTCCTGAGCGTATCCCCGTCCGCGGTTCCCAGCAGATCCCAGGGGAGCGGCTCGCCCGGCGGGATGTCGCGGCAGACCAGGGCGTCCGTGTCGATGCCGCAGGCCTTTGCGGCCTTTTTCAGGGTTGCGCCTGCCGCCATCCCGGCCAGCAGGGCGGAACAGCTCCGGTCGCCGCGGGAGAGCAGAGCCTGGAGATAGGCCCCCTTCAGGCTTTCCATCTTGAACCGCAGGTTGGCGACCCCGTGGAAACTCCGTTCCAGCATCCTGACCTTGCGTTCCAGGGAGGAAAGTGGTTCCATGCCGCACCACTGGAGGGGAGTAAAGGGTTTGGGAATGAACGGGTTGACCGAAAGGACGATCTCACCCAGCCTGCGGTTGGCCCGCGCCCGCTCCACCACCCTCGTTCTGATGGCCATGACCAGCCTGACCAGCTCCTCCAGGTCGGCCTCGGTTTCCGTGGGAAGACCGATGATGAAGTAGAGCTTCAGGTTAAGTATGTCGCGGGAGATGATGGTGTCGCAGGCCTCCAGGATCTGCCCCTCGGTCAGGTTCTTGCGGATCAGGTCGCGCAGGCGCTGGGAACCGCCCTCCGGCGCAAGGGCGATGGTCCTGTGGCCCGAAGCCACGAGGGCATCCAGCATGTCCGGGTCCAGCCGGTCGATGCGCAGCGACGATACCGAGACGCCGGCGCCGCGCTCCACGATATGACGGCAGAGCAGGCCGATGGCATGGTGGTCAGACACAGCGGCGCCCACCAGTCCGATCCTGTTCCGATACCGAAGTCCCCGGTCCACGGCGGCAACCAGGGACTCCAGGGAGTGCTGCCGGAATGGGGCGTAGATGAAACCCGAACTGCAGAAACGGCAGCCCCTCGGGCAGCCGCGGCTCACCTCAACCAGGAACATGTCGCCGAACTCGGTGTTTTCGGTCAGGATAATCGACTGGGCCGGCGGATGCCGTTCCAGTCGTGCGCAGACCCGCGGCACAACTCCGGGAACTCCCGGCTCCGTATGAAAACCGGTCAGCTTTCCCGATTCATGGAGCGGGTGATGGAAACGGGGAACGTATATGCCGGGAACCCCGGAAAGGGCCAGAAGCAGCTCACGGCGGCCCACAGGGTCCGGCGACATGAGCGCGGCAACCAGGGACGGAACGATCTCCTCCCCCTCCCCTATGCAGGCCAGGTCCATGAAATCCGCCACCGGCTCGGGGTTGATGAAGAGTGCGGCGCCTCCGGCCACAACCAGGGGATGGGACCCGTTCCTCTCCGCGGCGGGAACCGGGATACGGGATCGGGACAGCATGAGGGGGATGTTGACGTAATCGGGCTCGAATGAAACCGAAAAAGCGATGACGTCGAAATCCGCAAGCGGGCGGCGGCTCTCCAGGGAGAGGATCGGAGCGCCGTCACGGCGCCGTCCGTCCGGGCCGGCGCGTTCCGGCAGAAAGGCGCGTTCGCAGAGAATGCCGGCGGCTGAGGCAAAAAGGGCGTATACCGTCTGGAAACCCAGGTTGCTCATCCCAGTGTGGTAGCTGTTCGGATAGACCAGGCAGACCGACAGGATATTGCCGCGATCACGAACGTGCGGGCAGAGGTTGATCTCCGCCGCAACCGGATCAATATGTTTGCGTTTGTCAGGTCTGCTCACACCCGGTCTCTTTCCGACGGACGCACATCCCTTCCCGCGACGCCTCCATGAATGCACCCGTCATCGATTGTTTTCCCCCTGGTTCAGGCACACTTCCGAAATATGCCGCGGACAGATTGCCATGATGGCGGAGAGCCGAACTGATATGGCCGCATGGTTGCACAACGCCAATGCGGGAGGCAAGAAAAATCACCTCAAGACGCTCTCCACGGCCACCCGGTTTCCACCGGGCGGTTTATGTGGTATAGAGAAAACCATTACAACGGGTTTACCAGGAGAACAGCCAATATGAGCAATCTCGATGCGGCATTCAGATCACTATTTGAGACCAACATGGGAATCAGTCCGGGAGAACGAATCCTGGTTTTCAGCGACACCATCCGGGAAGACGAGACCCCGACCGATTCCGACCGTGACCGCCGTATCCGCCTGAACGCCACGGCCCGCGCGGCGGCCGGATTCGCCGACCGGGTCTGGGGCCGGGCCTCGTTCGTGGAATTTCCCGCCACAACCGCATCGGGGGTAGAACCTCCCGAACCGGTCTGGGCCGCGACATTCGGCGAGGAGGCCGTGCAGGAACTGGCCGGGACCGGGCTGCTGAAAAGACTGCTTGCCAAGGAAGCCACGACCGCTGACATCTCCCGAGCCGGGGAAATCGTCCTGGCCCACAGGGAGAGCGCCGCGGCTATCATCATCGCCATGAGCAACAACTCCACCAGCCACACGCGCTACCGTGCGCTGGCCAACGCCGCTGGCGCCCGATTCGCCAGTCTCCCCCATTTCGACCCGGATATGTTCCACACCTCCATGGCGGTTGACTGGAAAGCCCTGGCCGAACGGACGGAGCGACTGGTCGGCGCCGTCAACCGGGCCGGATGGGTCCGCGTAACCACCCCCAACGGCACGGACATGATGATCTGCAAGGAGAAACGCTACGCCGAGGGGGACGATGGCCTTCTGACCGCTCCGGGCAGTTTCGGCAATCTTCCGGCCGGCGAGGCCTATCTGGCCCCGCTTGAGGGGATAAGCCGCGGAGTCATGGTGATCGAATGGGGCCCGACCCGCAGGCTTGAGGAACCGTTGCGCCTGACCGTTGAACGGGGGGTGGTGACCGCCATCGAGGGTAAGGACCGGTACCGTTCGACCCTGGAGGCCAGGTTCGCGGAGAACGCCAACTGCCGCAACCTCGCCGAACTGGGCATCGGCACCAACGATAGGGCCAGTCGTCCCGACAACGTGCTGGAGGCGGAAAAAATCCTGGGCACCATCCACATGGCGCTGGGTGATAACACCGGGTTCGGAGGCAACATCAGCGCGCCGTTCCATGAGGATTTCGTCTTTTACCGGCCGACCCTGACGGCGGTCACGGCCGACGGAAGCGAACGGATCATCATCGACGACGGCAGGCTGCTGGTTTGAAACCGCGTCCGATTCCGTTTTCGGAGGTTCTTCCTGCCCACACTTGAACCTTATTTTACCGGACTCCGTCGCCCCCTGGCCCGTGGCATCCGGCGCTGGGCGCCGGGCCTGGAACTGCTGGGACGCTACAACCGCGCCCTGTTCTTCCAGGACACCGCGGCGGGGGTGACGCTGACGGCACTGCTGGCGTCGGTTGGGATCGGTTACGCGGAGGCGGCCGGACTGCCCGCCATCTACGGGCTTTACGCCACCATCATTCCGCTTCTGGCCTACGCCCTGTTCGGGCCGAGCCGCATCCTGATCGTGGGCCCCGATTCCGCGGTCACCGTACTGGTAGGCGCCACTATCCTGCCGCTTTCCAGGGGCGACACCGGCCATGCGGTCACGCTTGCCGCTCTCCTGGCCGTCGTCTCGGGCGTCATCTGCATCCTTGTCGGTCTGGCCAGATTCGGATTCGTGACCGACCTGCTCTCGAAACCGCTCCGCCACGGATATCTCAACGGCATCGCCCTGACCCTGATGATCGGCCAGTTTCCGAAACTGCTCGGTTTTTCCGTGGCTGGGAACGATTTTTTCGGTCTGACCGAACAGCTTGGCCGGGGAATTGTGGCAGGACGGGTCAACTGGGTTTCCTGCGCCATCGGCGTCTCCTGCCTCGCAACCATTCAGACGATGCGAAGGTGGGCGCCGCGCTTCCCGGCAGTCCTGCTCTCCGTGACCCTGGCGACCCTTGCCGTGGTGACGTTCGATCTGGCGCGCCAGGCCCAGGTGGCGGTGGTGGGAATCCTGCCCCAGGGGCTGCCCGCCTTCCGCATCCCCACGGCCACGGTCGCGGAATTCGGCCAACTCTGTACCGGCGGCCTGGCGATCGCGCTGGTCTCCATTGCCGACATGAGCGTACTCTCCAGATCGTACGCCATGCGCGGCGGCTACTACGTGGACGAAAACCAGGAGCTGATCGCCCTGGGGCTGGCCAACGTGGCCAGCGGGTTTTTCCAGGGTTTTTCCGTCAGCGGCAGCGTCTCGCGGACACCGGTGGCGGAGGCGGTCGGCGCCAGAACCCGCATGACCGGCGTGGTGGGCGCCCTGTGCGTCGCCATCCTTCTGGTTTTCGCTCCCCGCCTGATGCGGAACCTCCCGGCCGCCGCGCTGGGGGCGGTCGTCATCTCGGCCTGCGCCTCCATCTTCCAGATTTCCCGCGTCCGGCGCCTGTACGACCTGCGGCGCGGCGAATTCTTCCTCTCCATGATCTGCTTTCTGGGGGTCGTCTCCATCGGGGTCATCCAGGGTCTGTTCATCGCCGTCGGCATGGCGTTGCTGATGTTCATCTGGCGGGCCTGGCGGCCGTATTGCGCGGTACTCGGGCGCGTGGACGGCATGCGGGGCTACCACGACATCGCGCGCCATCCCGAGGCGCACCTCATCCCGGGCCTGGTCCTGTTCCGCTGGGACGCGCCCCTGTTCTTCGCCAATGCGGAGATGTTCCGCGAGCAGGCCCTCCGGGCGGTCTCCACCGCGCCCACTCCGACCAGATGGATCGTGGTGGCAGCGGAGCCGGTCACGGATGTGGACATCACCGCCGCCGACGTTCTGGCCGAACTGGAGGTGGAGCTGAAGCGGGCCGGCATTGAACTGTACTTCGCCGAGATGAAGGGGCCGGTAAAGGACCATCTCAAGCGTTACGGCCTCTTTGCCAGGCTCGGCACGGAGATTTTTTTCCCCACCATAGGGCAGGCGGTGGACAGCTATGGGGAAAGGTATGGAGTCGGACGGGAAAACGCGTAGAGACCGGCCCGGCGGAATTCATTTTCGGAGCGATGCATGGACATGACAAAACGACTTACCCTCGGCTTTTCCCCCTGCCCCAACGACACCTTCATGTTTTACCCCCTGGTCCACAACCTGGTGGACACCGGCGGCATCTCCTTCGAGGAACGGCTGGAAGACGTGGAAAGCCTCAACGCCCTGGCGCTCGGACGGGAACTTGATGTTTCCAAGGTTTCCTATCACGCCCTGGGGCATATCCGCGACGACTATGCACTCCTCCGCTCGGGCAGCGCGCTGGGGCGCGGCTGCGGGCCGCTGCTGGTAACGGCTGACAACATCGGGGTCGCCGACCTGAGGGGCAGGACCATCGCGGTGCCGGGGCGTCATACCACGGCTCTGCTGCTGCTTCGCCTGTTCGACCCGGCCCTGGAAAACTTCCTGGTGATGCCCTTCAACGAGATCATGGATGCCGTCCTGAAGGGATATGCCGACGCCGGCCTGATTATCCATGAATCCCGTTTCACCTATCAGGGATACGGCCTGACCAGGCTGGTGGATCTGGGTGAGTGGTGGGAGGCAGAAACCGGTCTGCCGATTCCGCTGGGGGGGATTGTTGCCAGGCGTTCTCTGGGAGGGAAAACCATCGCCGCGGTGGAGCGCGCCCTGCGCGACGGCGTGGCCTATGGCCGCGCCAACCCGGAGCTTGCGGCGCAGTACATCCGCGAGCATGCACAGGAGATGAGCGGGGAAGTCTGCGCGGCGCATATTCAGCTGTACGTCAATGACTTCTCGGTCGAGCTGGGCGATGAGGGGGTGCGGGCCATCCACTGTTTGATGGAGCGGGGCGAACGGGCCGGGATCATACCCGCGTCAAAGGCGCCGCTATTCTGTGAAGAGTCATGCGGTTGTTAGTCAACAGGCGCCATACTCCCGGCCATCGCGCAGCCGGGCCTCATACTCCAGTTCCAGGGTTCTGATGTGCTCCCGGTCGTTCTTCATCATGGACTCGAACAGTCTGGCCAGTTCCCGATCCTCGAACACCGCGATTTCATCCATGTGAAATTCGCTCAACGATCGTTCCATCTTGATGGCCAGCCGCAGGGCCTCGCCCGGGGAAGGGGGGCTTTTCCTTACCTTCTCAAGCACCGACCGGACCCTGTCCAGTATGCTCCCTGCCCTGTCAGGATCGGACTTGAGCGAGGCTATCCCCTGCCCGCGAAGCCGGGATGCCAGCTGGAATTGCCTGGCGTGGTTATCCTCCTCGCAGGCCGTCTTCTCCCACAGTTGGCCCAGGCGCGGAACAGAGCCGTAACATTCCGAAAAGTAGTGATAAATTGCCGCGCATGTTTCTTCGATGGCCGCGCAGGTGTTGAGGACGCCAATATCATCGAGGTTCAATTTTGTCGAGTCCGTCATTTAAATCCTCTTCGCCTTCCGGATTCCAGGTTCGTTTGCCGTCACTCCGGGACGGAAACAAAACGCGGATGACCGTGACCGGCGTGGCCGCGCTCTTCCGGCCGATTCCAGAACCGGGCTAAAGTACAGGCCCGGTTGATCAGGATCGCCGTAGTGGTCCCTCTGGCGCAGCCGCGAACATCCGGGATCATCCGCGTTTAGCGAAAAGATCCGGACCGGATCAGGCGTTGCCGTGCTTGGCCCGCTCGGCTTTTTTCAGCAGGGCGACCGCCAGGGGGTGGTTGTTGTATTCGGCATACTGGGCCGCCGTTGTGCCGGCAGTGGTCTTGATGGTCGGGCTCGCGCCGCCATCCAGCAGGACCTGAATGGTCTTACTGCAGCCGTAGATGGCCGCCAGCATCATCGGGGTATGCCCCTCCCGGTCGCGTGCATCCGGATTAGCCCCCTTCTCAACGAGGATCCTGACGATTTCCGTATGGCCGTTGGCTGCGGCGTAGTGCAGAACGGTTTTACCCTTCACGCTGGTTGCCGTAAAATCGGCGCCGCGGTTCAAAAGGTCAAGCACAGAGTCTTTCCGGCCGTCTCTGGCAGCATTGATAAGCGGCGTGTGTCCGTGGCGGTCTTTCGTATTTACGCTCTCCATGTGCATTCCTCCTGCTGATCGTTAATTGAAAATCTCCGGCCCCCTGGCACGATTTCCGCCCAGCCGGCGCATATCGTCACGGCGATTGCGGCGGGAGGCGGAACAAGTCGGAATATTGCGGTATCGATTTTTTACTATGGAATAAGTATCTGAGCTGATGCTGGAAGGAATAAAAAGCGCCTGGTGTTTTCCGGGTTGTGCTGGATCCCCGCGGTGCGTGACCCAGACTTTCTGACCATGGGATCCGGCGCGGAAAGGCAAGATCAGTATGATCAGGGGGATCACTCCGAAAACTACCGCAAACGGCTCTATATCGGGATAGCAGGGTATCATCGGGACCTGTAACCTACCTGTTAGAGGAAAGGAACCAAGACGTAATTTTTATACCACACAACGGCAGCAAACGCCATAGCATTTCGATGCGGCACGGGGGGAGAAATAACCGCTTGTATCCGTGGAGAGGGGAGCATTATAATGCCGACCACGGAGGAGACGCATGGAGATAACGAGTGCCCGATTCATAAAAAGTGCAGCAAAACCAAAGGATTATCCTCCTGACGGGCCTCCGGAGGTGGCCTTCGTCGGACGATCGAATGTCGGAAAATCATCGTTGATCAACGTCCTTTCTAACCGGAAAGCCCTCGTCCGCACCAGTTCCACGCCGGGCAGAACGCAGCTGATCAACTTTTTCGAAATCAACGGCTCGCTGACTCTGGTTGACCTGCCGGGATACGGCTACGCGAAGGCGCCGCCCGAGCTGCGCCGGCAGTGGGGGCCGATGATCGAAACCTATCTTGCGGGACGGAGCAGTCTCAGGGCCGTGGTATTGATCCTGGATATCCGGCGCATCCCCTCGGATGGCGACCTGCAGATGCTGGGATGGCTGACCTCCTATAAAATTCCGCCGGTTATCGTGCTGACCAAGTGCGACAAGCTCTCCAGATCCGGCCTGTCCAGGCAGACGGCCCTCATAGCGGAGGCCATCAGACGTGACAGGGCCGAACTGCTTCACTTTTCGGCCCTGTCACGGGAGGGGCGTGACCGCATCTGGGAGGAAATCACCCGGCTGACGGTTCCTGATGCCGGCGCAAATTCCGAACAGCGGGATGAGAATCCCGGAGAAGGTGCATGAAAAAGACGACACAACGGACGGAAGGCGGCACACGCCCGGCAAAAGCCATGCCCGACATGCAGAAGCGGCCGGACTACCGCAGAATTCCCATCTCAAAGGTTGGGGTCAAGGATATCACCTATCCCATCGTGGTCATGGACAAGAAGCATTCACTCCAGCATACGGTTGCGCGGGTGAACATGTATGTGGACCTGCCCCACCAGTTCAAGGGGACCCACATGAGCCGTTTCGTGGAGATCCTCGACCGCCATCGGGACCAGATCGCGCTGGACGACAAGCTGGAAGTGATCCTCAGGGAGATGAAGAGCCGGCTCGGCTCCGTAAGCGCCCACCTGGAGATTCAGTTTCCCTATTTCATCGACAAACGGGCGCCCGTCTCGGGCGCCAAAAGCCTGATGGAATACACCTGCGAGTTCAGCGCCTCCATGACCGAAACCCTCGATTTCGTGCTGGGGGTCAGGGTGCCGTTGACATCGCTCTGTCCCTGCAGCAGGGAGCTGTCGGATTACGGCGCCCACAACCAGCGCAGCGTCATGACGGTGCGGGTGCGCTACCGCGATCTCATCTGGATCGAGGATCTGGTGGAGCTGATCGAGCAATGCGGCAGCAGTCCCCTGTATTCGCTTCTCAAACGGGAGGACGAAAAGTATGTTACCGAGCAGGCCTACGAGAATCCCCGCTTCGTGGAGGACATGGTGCGGGAGGCATACCTGCGTCTGGCCGCGATCGAGAACATCACCTGGTTTTCCGTGGAAACGGAGAACTTCGAGTCGATCCACAACCATTCGGCCTATGCGGCTGTTGAACTGGACAGGAGAAAGCCCGCCGCGGCCTGACGGCTTCTGCCCCGGGAGAGGCGATTCATGATGAATCCGGTTCTGATCATTGTCGCCGTTCACCGTGAGATGAAACTGCTGGAGCAGTCCCTCGGAAACCTTACCCAAGTCAAAACATCCGGCTTCACTACCGTGATGGGGAGACTGAACCGCCTGCCGGTGGTGATCTGCGCCGCGGGCGCCGGCAAGGTGAATGCCGCGGCGGCCGCGGCGGTCCTGATCGAGCGGCATCACCCCCCCCTGGTCATCAATGTCGGCTGTGGCGGAGCCTATCCGGGCAGCGGCCTTGAAACGGGCGATCTCGCGGTGGCAAGCGCCGAGATTCTTGGAGATGAGGGGGTCGAGACTTCCGGCGGATGGCTGGGGCTGCGCGAGATAGGCCTGCCGTCCCTGACACGGGATACCCGGCGCTACTACAACGAAGTCCCCATGTCGCATCTCGCCGCGGAGAAGGCGATGCAGCTGGCGGACCAGCTGGGGGTCAATCTGATGCGCGGGCGTTTTGTAACCGTCTCCACCTGCAGCGGCTCGCTCCCCAGGGGGGAAGCGCTCGCGAAACGTTTCGGCGCCATCGTCGAGAACATGGAAGGCGCCGCCGTTGCACTGGTCTGTCTGCGTTACGGCGTGGACTGCATGGAAATCAGGGGGATCAGCAATGCGGTTAAGGAACGCAATGTCGAATCATGGGACATGCCGACCGCCATGAACGAGGCCCAGCGCTTTGTGATAAAATATCTGGAAAACATGGACCGTGACCGATGGCATCCGGACTCGGGGCCGATCGATCAATCCTTGAAACGGTAGTTGGGAGCTGCCGAAGAAAGCGCATCAGGGCTATTTAGTTGTAATTCCTGGCGAAATGGAGCGTCAACAGCCGATACTGTCTGAAGCCCAAAGGGCTGAGTTTATCGGCTGTAGCGAAATGAGCCTTGGAATTACGGAAATAGCCCGTCCGCGCGAACGCAGGCAGCTCTCAACTGCCGAATTTAGGATAATAACTGGATGGACAATTGAGGATTGAAAAAAAGGGAAGATACGAGCGGGTTATCATTGCGCCGGGCGAATACTACGCATCAGCGAGCCCGACCCTCATCTCGACGCTGCTCGGTTCGTGCGTCGCCGCCTGCCTGTACGATCCGGGACGCCGCATCATCGGCATGAACCACTTCATGCTCAGCAACCGGCGCTATTCCAGGGAGCTTCCTCTCTATGCCTCGGAAGCGGGCCGATACGGCATACACGCCATGGAGCTGCTCATAAACGACATGATGCGCAAGGGGGCTGACCGCCGCTGTCTGAGGGCAAAGGTCTTCGGAGGTGCCAGCATCTTCGGGAAAAACGAACAGGTGGGGAACTTCATCTGTGTCGGCGAGGTCAACTGTCGATTCATCAGGGAGTTTCTTGCCGAAGAGAGTATCCCGCTGGATGCCGGAGATCTGGGCGGGGAGCATGGGCGGGTGATCCATTTTTCCAACGGCGACTTTACCGTCTACCACCGGAAGATTGACAGCAACCGCAGCCACAGACTCGCCTCCCGCGACCGCCAGTGCTGGCTGCAGGCGATACAGGTCCAGGAAAGCCTGATGCCGGCGGTTGAGCTCTGGTAATCGCCCCTCTCACACCGCCGTCCGGATTCAGTGACGCTCCCCGAAGAGCGCGGTTCCGATCCTGACCAGGGTTGCCCCTTCCCTGATGGCGGCCCCGAAATCACCCGACATCCCCATGGACAGTTCCCTCATCTCGACGTCCGGGATCCGCTCCGACTCTACCAGGGACGCCAGCTCCCTCAGGCCGGCAAAGAAGGGGCGGGCGGCTTCCGGGTCATCGAAGAAGGGGGGCATGGTCATGAGCCCCTTCACGCTGATATTGGGCAGCCGGGCGATATCGCGAACCAGTTGCAGGGCGTTTTCGGATGCCGCGCCGGACTTGGTCGCCTCGCCGGAGATGTTGACCTGCACCAGCACATCACAGCTTCGCGCCAGCTTCCCCCACTGGCGGCTTATCTCCTCCGCCAGGGAGAGCCGGTCAACGGAGTGGATCAGACTCACCAATCCGGCGATCTGCCTGACCTTGTTGCCCTGCAGATGGCCGATGAAATGCCATTCCACCCCTTCGGGCGCCTCCACGGCCTTGGCCCGCAGTTCCTGGACGTAATTCTCCCCGAAGATGATCTGGCCCGCCCGGAAGGCGGCAGCCACATCCGCCGCGGGGCGCGTCTTGGAGACCGCCACGAGCCGTACCCCATCCGGATCGCGGCCGGCAGCCAGCGCCGCCGCCCGGATCTCCCCCTTCACCTCCGCCAGTCGTTCAGCAATCGACATCTTCCATGCCTCGCTTCAGAGTGAATTCATTTTGCAGCCATATCTCACACGAAGGCGAGCAGACGCGAAAAAAGTCAAAAATCACCGCGCCTCTCGCAAAAACCGCTGAAAGCGGAGCCCCCTTCCGTCAGGGGGGGGGAGGAAACTTCGTCCGACCGATGCAAGAGCCTCGTGTGTATTCAGACTATTGTCCCGGGTTTTCTTCGTGTCTTCGCGCCTTCGTGTGAGACAAGTTTTCTTGTGATACGCGCAGCGGAAAAAACGTTCGCCGGCTACTGAATCGCCCGCGCGTCCAGCAGCAGCTCGTACAGCTCCGTCATGGGCAGGCCGATCACGTTGGTGTAGGAACCGTTGATGGAGCGGATGAAATGGACTGCGCCCCCCTGAATGGCGTAGGCGCCAGCCTTGTCCATGGGACAGCCGGTGGCGATGTAGTCGAGGATCTCGCGTTCGGAGAGGGACTTGAAGAGTACGTCCGTGGTAACGCTGATGGTCCGGCGGCTGTCTGCTTCCCGGTCAAGAACGGTCACGCCGGTGATGACCTGATGGACGCGGCCGGACAGGGTGTTCAGCATCTCGAAGGCTTCCGCCTCATCCGCGGGCTTTCCCATGATCCTGCCGTCCATCACCACAACCGTATCGGCCCCGATGAAAAAGCGCCCCCCGGTCTGCTCCGCGGCGGCCAGGGCCTTCTCGGCGGAGAGGCGCTCGACGTGCTCGGCGGGCGGTTCGCCCGGCAGGGGCTCCTCGGGGATATGGGCGGGAGCGATGCTGCAATTGATGCCTGCCAGGGCCATCAACTCGGAGCGGCGGGGGGAAGCGGAAGCAAGTACAATGGAAGCGGTTAGATTGGGCATGGGGTAATTGATCCTCTGTTCATCTTTGGTTGTGACGCTTGAGGCGGCGGTCCCTGCGGACCTTGACCAGCATGAGCACGCCGGGAATAATGATCAGACCCCAGAAAACATGCGCCAGCGAGCCCTTCATGATGCCGTACAGCAGGGAAGCCACCCCCATCACCATGAGCAGGGCCTCCATCGAGAGGAAACGTCCGATGAGAGAGACTTCCTGAAACTGTTTGTTGGCGTCCATATTTAACAAGCCTCCTGGGGAGCGATGAGAATGCCGTCTACCATGGAAACATCTTGCCGGGATTGAGGATGTTGTTGGGATCCAGGGCCAGCTTGACGGCCTTCATGGCCGCTATCTGATCCGGAGTCAGCTCCATCTCGATATAGGGGAGCTTGGAAAGGCCCACGCCATGCTCTCCGGACATGGTGCCGCCCAGGTCTAGGGCCGCCCGGAACACCTCGCGGATCGCCTCATGGGCCTTCTCCTCCATGCCGGGCGCCTTTCTGTCGACCATGATATTGACATGGATGTTGCCGTCCCCGGCATGACCGAAATTGACGATGGGAATGCCGTGACGCTGCCCGATCCGCTCGATGCGGCGGATGACATCCGGTACTCTGCTGCGCGGCACGACGATGTCCTGGTTGAACTTGTCCGGATTCACATCCCGAAGCGATGGCGACACGAGCCTTCGAACCCGCCAGAGCTGCTCGGATTCGGCGCTGTCCTTCGCCGCCCGGAACTGCACGAGTCCCAGGGGCCTGATGATATCGTGAATCCGGAGCGCCTGTTTCTCCACCAGGTCCCGGTCCCCATCCACCTCGATCAGCAGCACCGCGCGCCCCTCTGCCGGTATGCCCAGGGAGAAACGCCGCTCCACGCACTGCAGAGTGGCGTAATCCATGAATTCCAGGGTGGTGGGGATGATCCTGGCGCCGATGATCGCAGCCACCGCCCTGGCGGCTCCGTCGATGGAATCGAAGATGGTCAGCATGGTCTTCTTCGCGTCAGGGCAGGGGAGCAGCCTGAAGATGATCCTGGTAATGACGCCCAGCGTCCCCTCGCTGCCGCAGATCAGTCTGGTCAGATCGTAACCGACCACCCCCTTGTAGGTTTCGCCTCCCGTACGGATAATGGCGCCGGTCGGCAGGACCACCTCCAGCCCCATGACGAAATCCCTGGTGCAGCCGTACTTGACCGCCCGGGGGCCTCCGGCGTTCTCGGCCACGTTGCCGCCCAGAGTCGAAAACTTGAGCGAGGCCGGGTCCGGCGGGTAGAAGAGCCCCAGCTTTTCAACCGCCTGCTGGAACTGTTCGGTCACCACCCCCGGTTCCACTTCGGCGATCAGGTTATCCGTATCGATACGGAGTATGCGGTTCATGCGCGTGGTGACCAGCACGACTCCGCCCCCCCTGGGGAGACTGCCGCCGGTGAATCCGCTCCCCGCGCCCCGCGGAAAGACCGGAAAAGCGGCGCGGTTCGCCAGTTTGAGGATTGCGGAAACCTGCTGCGCGTTGGCCGGATGAACGACCGCATCGGGGAGAAATTCCTTCTGGGTCGCATCATAGGAATAGCAGAGCAGCTCATGGCGCTCCACGGCAATGTTGTCATCGCCCACGATTGCGGCAAGCTCTTTAATGTACTCTCGTTTCAGCATTTCCGTTCCAGACCTGGCGCCAGATTTCAAATTTATTACAATACATGATTGCCATCCGCCATCGCAAGAGCGTTTTGGACTTCCCGTCCCACAAAGCTGTTGATAACGGGAATTCCATACCGTACAATGGCTTTTTTCGAGGAGAAGATGCGCGTGGCCGATTTTTTGCTGATAACCGACAAGCCCCACATAAGAAAAGTATTCCGCCGCCTGGCCGAGGATCACAATCTGCCGCTGCGGGTGGCCAGCAGCCTTGAAGACGGAGGCAGAGAGCTGACGGCCTCCAAGCCGGCCATGGTTTTCGTGCAGACCCACCTTTCCGGACTGTCCGCCGATATCATCCACATGCACCTGAAGAAGCTGCTCGGGAGACGCCGGACCCGTTTCGTGCTGCTCGCTCCTCCCGATCAGATCAGCGAAAATGTCGTTAAACTGTACCATGACTGTATCGACATTTCACTGGACGAGCAGGAACTGCTCGAAGCCATAGGCTCGACCATCACCTCCCTGGCGACCAGGAACAAAAAAACCGGTACTCCCCCGGAAACGGCAGCAACCGCTTTGCCTCCCGCCGGCGAGACCGCCCCCGCGGCGACGCTTCAGGAGCCGGCGCCGGAAGACGCCGCCGGGGTTCTGCCACGGATTCAGCCTTCCCGGGAATCGAAGCCCGAAACCACGGCCGGAGAGGAAACGGCCGAACCATCCCTGGAGGAGCAGGGCGTCGTGTATGCCCCGAAGCCGCAGAAGGCGGTTTATTCAGAATTTACCAGCGCCTTTGAAAGCGCGGTAAGCGAAATATCCACGGAAGAGCCCGCTCCCGTTTCCAGGCTGGAGCAACCGGACACTCAGGTTGACCCGCGGGTCGGGGAGATGCACGCCGTACCGCAGCAGCCCCGTTCGATGCGGACCACGTTCATGGTCTGGCTCGCGCCGCTGCTGCTGGTTGTGGTTGCAATCACAGCGGTACAGTACTATCTGTCGAAACCCAGATCCGCCGCCACCATATCGCTGTCTCCGCCGAAACCGGCCGGAAAGCCGGCCATTGCAACGGCGGTCAGGCCCGGAACGGTCAATAAACCGGGTTCAACCACCACCACTCCCGGCAGAGTCGCCGAAACCGCTCCAGCGACCGGGGCGGCTCAAAAGACCATGGCCAGGGCGCCCCTGCCCGCCCCCGTCGATCAGCGGGGCGCCGCGGCACAGGCGCCGTCCTCAGTTCCGCGCCCCACGGCCATTCCGGCCTTCATCCCCCGCAACAATCCGGACAGGGGGTATGGCACCGCGAATCCCGGATGGGAGCGTTACAGGGGGGGGGCGACGGAATTCAAGGTATTCCGTGAGGGAGGCGCCATCAGGGCAATCCAGGTCATCGACCAGGGCGGTAACGGTATCCCGGAAACGTTCATGAAGGGTGCCATCGGGCAACTGGCGGGGAATGCATCGATATCCCCAGCATCGTCGGAGAAAAAAGAAGAGTACCTGATCCAGCGGGCGCAAGTGGCCAAAAACCTGAACGCGATTTTCTACCGGGACGCCCGGGGAGGAAAGCTGCGGGCGTTCGTGGTTACCTGGCAGTAATCGTTCCGGGCAGGGTCAGCGTCAAGTTGTCGATCTTGCAGCCACAGTCTGCTCGGGAGGAATGGCGACGTTTGCAGGTTGCAGTCATAAGGATAAACCCATGGCACATATTACTCCGTTTGATGACAAGATACTCAGCTACATGCTTCAGCATGGCGCCGAAAAGGTGTGTGTATTTGGCTCATACGCCCGCAACGAGGCACGTCCGGACAGCGACCTTGATCTCATGGTCTGGTTCAAAGAGCAGAAGAGCCTTCTGGGGATGATCCGCATCGAGCGCGAATTGTCCGAATTGCTTGGAGTCAAGATTGATCTTTTGACGGAACAGGCGGTCAGCCCCTATCTGATAGAGCGTATCCGGAAAGAGCTCAAGGTGATTTCGTGATGGTCAGGGACGATCGTGTCTATCTTGCACACATCAGGGATGCCCTGGAACGGATATGTACTTACACCAGTGGGATGGACGGTGAAGCATTCTTGGTGAATCGCTTGGTGCAGGATGCCGTGATACGTCAATTCGAGATCATTGGCGAAGCGACCAAGAATCTGTCGGAAAGTTTCAGGGGGACTCATCCCCTGTTGCCGTGGAAGGACATGGCCGGATTCCGTGACAAACTGATCCATCAATATTTTGGTGTGGACCTGGCAACCGTCTGGAGGTCAGTCGTTGATGATGTACCGTTTCTTTTGGATGTAGTTCTTAAAATAGAAATGGAAGTCGTTTAAGGCCAGCCATAAGAGGGCTTTTGAGGGGTCAGGTTCGAGAAGGATCTCATATGAACTTGTATGGGGGCGTGTCCACACATTACACTACTTGAAAAGTGTGGACGCGACAACTGTACCCAAAAAAATTCAAGGAAGCGTCCCTAGATTTCTTCCTCATTTTATAACTCCGAGTCTGTATAGCAGTTGTCAGCTAGCGTCCTTACGATTCTCGGCATACAGTCATCTCAATAAGCAGCCCTATCCTTCTCATTTCTTTTCTGCCTGACGTACCCGCCCGTAATACTTGAAGCGACAGTTACGACTAGAGGGATGGCGATAACAGCAGGAAAATGACCCAATCTCAGGTTTTCAACAAGAATTTCACCATGCATGGCTAACGTAGGCAAGGCAACTGCGAGAGAAAACAGGTACCAATGTTGATCAATGATTCCAGTGAAACACCAAGTTACATAAAAACACGAAATACCAGCCAAGATGCTAAAAAAAAGACTCGCGGCTCCGCCCCAGGCAGCTGCGAAGGTAAGCATCATTACAAGCAAACCGAAGGCTCCGGAGAGAAACGTATAAAAAACTGTAACTATAAAACGTTCCATATATTACCAACCAGCATTTTCACCAGCCCTGATAGAATCTCAAATGGCACATCTTGTCCGTGAACACGAAAATGAAATTATTCCAAAACCGACTCAACGACACGCCACACCAAGATGCCACAACCATGCCTTTAGCCAATGTATCTATAAACAGTTCCGCCAGCTATCGACCTGTCCCGTTGTAGCCTCTTGATTAAACAGTGTCAACGCATAAAAAAAGGCGTGCCGGTTCACGGCACGCCCTAACGGTTGGATGGGGGCTGGAAGAAGTTTACTGGTCCGAGAGCTTCATGTAGCAGTCGGCCTTGTACAGGCTCGCGTCCGCCGCCAGCCTGGACGAGGGGTTGGCGGCCAGGAAGCGGTCGAACTGTTCGATCGCCCTGCTCCACTCTCCCCGGCGATAGGACACCATGGCCCGCCTGAACTGCCTGCGGCCGGAGGCATGCTTCCGCGCCCGCTGTTTTCTCGCGCGGTTTTTGGCGGCGGACTTGCTGACGCCGGAGGAAGCGGCCTGTTTCAGATCGCTGATGGGAATCTCCCCCACCGGACGGGCTGGAGCGGCAGCCTTCCGGCTGCTCGGGGGTGGAGCGGCCTCACGGGGTTTGGGCTGTTCGGCCGGGGCGGTTTTGACCACCGGCACCCTGACCGTCTCCCCGCCGTGGATCATGTGGGGGTTCTTGATGTCGTTGAACAGCAGTATCTGCGGGTAATAGGAGCCCCGCCCGCTGAAGCGGCGGGAAATGCCGAACAGGGTATCCCCCTTCCTGACCTCCACCTCCTGGACCAGCACGCCGTCTTTACCTTTCGGAGCCGTTTTTTCGGCGGGTTTCACCGGCTGCGGCGTATACAGGAAATAGTTCTGGCCCGAGGCGGGAACGGCCAGGGAGAGGAGCAGGAAGGCCAACGAGGTGCCGCGAACGTTCCCGTTCATGTCAGTACCTGTTTCCCAGCTGGTCTTCGTAGCTCAGGAGGTTCTTGACTCTGATGCTGGCGCCCGCGCCGACGCCCTTCCTGACCCTGAACGACACCTTGATGGTACGTTTCTCGCCGGCACCCACTTCCCTGAATCTCCACTGCATCTTCCCACTTGCGACGGAACTGCTGGCGGGCTCGGCCGCAACCAGCTCAAGCTGTTCCGGCCAGCTGCTCTGCAGGTCCACGACCTTGGCAAGGCTGGAACCGCGGTTGCTGATCAAAAGGTCGAACGAGGCCACATCCCCCGGCCTGAGGCGTCCGTTGGCACCGGACATCGACATCTGGAGGACCGGCCGCGAGTAGGTCAGGCTGGACGAGTCGGAAACCGAGCGGGAGCCGTCTCCGCTGGAGACGAAGGTAAGCTTCGCGAGCCCCTCGCTCCTGTCGGCGGCGCCTCGGTCAGTTTTGATTTCCATGACGATGCTGGCTTCTTCCTTGGGACCCAGGGGCCCGATTTCACTGATGACCGGTTCATTGGGCTGCTTGACGCCGTCCCGGTTCAGGTCGTGGAAGACAATCGCATCTCCCGCACCCCGGACATCGGGAGTAATCCTGAACGTATCCCGGCCGTTGCCGGTATTGGTGACAACGAACGGCACGGCAACCGTCTGGCCGGGGATTACGACGATTTTTTCGGAAACCGAGCGGACGAGGACACCCCGGACCGCTTTGACACTGGACGGATTGGAAACGAACGTGGCGACGGTATTGAGCCTGCGGTCGGTCAATTCGGCACGGCAGACGATTTCCTGCCCGGCGGGGGAATCCTCCCTGAGTCGGAACGGCGCCGCAAGCTCCCTGCTCTCACCCGGTTTGAGGCGTATTCCGTCGAGCGTCAGGGCGGAGTTTCCCTCCTGCCTGAGCCCGGAAGATGAACTGTCGAGAGGCTCCAGTTGCGGGGGGAAGCTGAGGCGCAGACTCACGTCCCGCGCCTCAGTGGTGCCGATATTCAGCAGGACCACCCGATAGGACAGATTCTCTCCCGGAAGAGGCAGGGTTTTCTCGGTCTTGACGATGGCGCGCAGAAGCGGAGCGGTCGTTGTCAGGCGGATCTCACCGGATTGGGTGACCTCACCGGAGAAACCGGAAGACGCCTTGATCGGATAGCTGATGCGCAGCCCGTCGATGCTGGACGCGGGGATGGTGAGCTGTATCAAGCCCTTGAAGGTTTCCCCCGGGGCGATGGAAGGTGTCTGCGTTATGGCCTGCTCTGGCGCCGCTGCGGCGGCAAAGCTGCTGGAATATTCGGCGGGGAAAACGGATTCCAGGTTGAACGAATCATTGCCGTTGCCGCGGTTGGTAATCTCGAAAGGAACGGAAATGCGTTGTGCCGGGTCGCAGGTCTTGGGGGTTGCCGGCAGGACGAGATCGAAAGCGGCAAACTGCACCACTTCCAGTTTGAGTTCCTGCTCGGTTACAACCTGCCCGCCGTCCGGCGCCGTCTCCTGTGACGGGGTCTGCGTGGCGACGCCAAGCTCGCGGAGTTTTGCCGCAGCGGTTGCCGCGGCCTTAGTATCGGGATAATTCTGAATGACCGATTGATACTGGGCAATCGCCTTTTCACGCAGGTGCGCCTTCTCCCTGCGCGTTTTCTTCGCCTTCAGAGCGGCCAGACGGGTAGCTTCGGCGGCCTTTGCCTTCTCCGCGGCCAGACGTTCCCGTTCCGCCTGTTCACGCGCCAGCT
>CAZRPI010000004.1:43834-53679 GCA_964601865.1 uncultured Pelobacter sp.
TGTTCCTCTTTTGCCTTTTCACCCGCCACACGTTCCTGTTCCGCCTTCAGGACGGCGAGACGGGCAGCCTCTTCAGCTCGGGCCTTCTCGGCCTTTTCCGCGGCGATGCGTTCACGTTCGGCCTTCTCCTGTTCCTGGCGTTCCCTTTCGACCCGGGCCTTGCCGGCTGCACTTCCCGATTCGGACGCGGCGGGCTGCCCGCCCCGCTCATAGGCCGCCGCCAGGGCGAGCAATTCTTCCTCGGCGGTTCCCTTCAGAGGGCTGTTGGGGTATTCCCGCGAGAACTGGGACATGACGCGGGCCGCTTCCTGACGGTGACCGCTCTTGTAGTTGGCCCGGGCGAGCCAGAACAGCGCCATGTCGCGCAGGGTGGTTTCCGGATATTTTTTCAGTACCTCATCCATCCTGGCGATGGCAGTTGGGTAATCCTGACTCTGATAGGCGTTGAAACCGGCGATAAAGATCTGAGAATCTTCGGTATCCTGACAGAACCCGGCCGGAACGCCGAGTGATACGCACAGCAAAAGAGCGATGAAAAGCGGGATCAGGGTGGCGCGGAACAGTTTCAATGACATCACGGTAGCCCTTCTTTTGCGCCGGCAGGGTAAATCGGAGCGCGGAGAATTGACGGAAAGCTGCTTCCAGACAGTTTGCATCCGGAGTTTCCAGACGTGAAACTTAGATAGCATCTTCAACTAGTTGTGTCAACGGGAGAAGGGGAAAGAGGTGGGACGTCTGCAAGCCCCGTCACGAGCAGGCCTGCAGACGTCAGTACGGCGTCAGCGGACGTGCTCCTCCGGGTAGGCGCCGATGGAGTGGATGGAAAGGTCTGCTCCGGCGAATTCATCCTCCTGTTTCAGCCTGATGCCCACGGTTTTGGCGAGAATGCCGTAGACCAGAAAACCGCTTCCCAGGGCAAAGAGGATGCCCGAAACGGTGCCCGCCAGCTGGGATAGGAAGGTAACTCCTCCCAGGCCTCCCAGCGCCTTCTGGCCGAAGATACCGGCCGCGATCCCTCCCCAGGAGCCGATAACGCCGTGAAGGGGCCAGACCCCAAGAACATCGTCGATCCGCAGCACCTCCTGTTCCAGATGGAAGCCGTAGACGAAGATCAGGGCGGCGATCCCCCCGACGATGAAAGACGCCAGGGGGTGCATGATGTCGCTGCCGGCGCAGACCGCGATCAGGCCCGCCAGGGCGCCGTTGTGAACGAAACCGGGGTCGTTCTTGCTGGCCACGAGGGCGGCCAGGACACCGCCAACCATGGCGAGCAACGAGTTGACCGCCACCAGACCGGAGATCTTGTCAATGTTTCCGGCGCTCATGACGTTGAAGCCGAACCACCCCACCGCCAGAATCCACGAGCCGAGGGCAAGGAAGGGGATGTTGCTGATGGGGATGGGATGGGACTTTTGCCGGATGTAGCGTCCCATGCGGGGACCGAGGATCAGGACCGCGGGCAGTGCGATCCAGCCACCGATGGAGTGCACGACGACCGAACCGGCGTAGTCGTGGAATTCGGCTCCCCCCAGGGATTTGAAAAACCCCTGCAGCAAACCGGCATTCTGCCCCCAGATGAGAGATTCGAACAGTGGATAGCTGAGGCCGGCGAAAACCGCCCCCGCCGTGACCTGCGGCCAGAATTTGGCCCGTTCGGCGATGCCGCCGGAAATAATTGCCGGGATACAGGCAGCGAAACAGAGCAGGAAGAAGTAGTGCACCAGGTTGTAACCCTGGGTTTTACCGAGAAGCTCTTCAGCCGGTTTCAGGAATGATATTCCGTAGGCAATGGGAAAGCCGATGAGAAAATAGACTATGGTCGAAACGGACCAGTCGGTGAGAATCTTGACAAAGGCGTTGACCTGGTTCTTCTTGCGCACCGTCCCCACCTCCAGAAAGGCGAAACCCGCGTGCATGGCAAAAACCATCGCCGCCCCCAACATCAGAAAAAGAACGTCAGCGCTACTCTTCAGGCCAGTCATCGTTGACATGGTCTCCATCCTCATCAACCTCCGCCGGTATTTTGTTTACAAAATGCGCAACCCTGGACAACCCTGAGCACGCCTGCAAAATTCAAACCAGCAAAGACCTCATACGCAACATACTGATATTACAATATTATATTTCGAGCCGATTCCGCACCAGGTTGACTTGCATATTTATTGTGCAGGTAGTGGTGAAAAATGATTCAACGCCTCCCCTGATGAACAAAATCCACGCATCACGGTAATATAGACGTGGGGGAAAAACAGAAGTGACATCATGAGCCTCTTGCAAAAAGATTCCGGTCATGGTTCGACAGGCCTGCCCCGCGCAACGTCGAAGGGCTCACCACGAACGGAATATCAGTGTATGATCCGCGTTCGCCCTGAGCTTGTCGAAGGGCAAAACACCTCTTCCGCAGTAGGCCCGCAGGATTGGCTTTTCATTCGCCCCGCTACCGGATAGTATGTCAGGCCATGAATCTGGAAGACAAGATACGCCACTTCCCGACTGCTCCGGGAGTGTACCTGATGCGCGACACCGACGGCGAAATCATCTACGTGGGCAAGGCGCGCAGCCTCCGGCAACGGGTGCGCTCCTATTTCGGCGCGTCCGGCGATTCACGGCACCAGGTCAGGTTCCTGATGGCCAGGGTGGTGGACATCGATATCGTGCTGACCGACACGGAGAAGGAGGCGCTGCTCCTTGAGAACACCCTTATCAAACAGCACCACCCCCGCTACAACCTGGAGCTGAAGGACGACAAGACCTATTTCTCCCTTCGCCTGGACCCTGACGAGGAGTTTCCCCGCTTCACCATCGTGCGCAAGGTCCCACGAGACGGCGCGCGCTATTTCGGCCCCTACGCCTCGGCATCGGCGGCGCGTGAGGTACTGCGCCAACTGCAGCGCATGTTCCCGCTGCGCCACCATGCGCTGGCCCGCTGCATGGCCCGCGCCCGTCCCTGCCTCTACCACCAGATCGGGCAGTGCAGCGCGCCCTGTCACGGCCTGATTCGGGCCGAAGATTACAGGACCCTCGTGGAAGGCGCCGCGCTGTTCCTGCAGGGGAAAAACCGGCAACTGGTGGCCGGGTTCAAACATCGCATGATGGAGGCTTCCGATGCCCTGCGCTTCGAGGAGGCGGCCCGCTGGCGCAACCTGCTTCGCTCCATCAGCGTCACCGTGGAGAAGCAGAAGATGGTCACCAGGGGGGGGGACAGCGACGTGCTCGGCTTTTGCCGCGACGGAGCGCGTCTGGAGCTGTCGCTGCTTTTCATCAGGGGCGGCGTCATGACCGGAAGCCGCCAGTTCAGCCTGACCTGGGAACTGGACGACGCCGAAGGGATCTCCTCCTTCCTCAGGCAGTACTACACCGGGGAAGCGTTCATTCCGGAGGAGATCCACCTCCCGCTGGAGATCGAGGATGCCGGGGCACTGGCCGAACTTCTGGGTGAGTCGAAGGGGAAAAAGGTTGTCATCACTTCTCCGAAACGGGGGGTAAAGCGGGAACTGGTGGAGCTGGCCATGAAAAACGCCGCCACCCTGCTGCTGGAGCGGGACAAAAGGGACGCCGCCGCCCTGGAGACCCTGGAACAGCTGCGCCGGCGGCTGCACCTGACCCGGCTGCCGCGGCGGATCGAATGCTACGACATCTCGACCATCCAGGGCCGTTTTTCCGTGGGAAGCGGTGTCGTGTTCAGCAACGGCCGGCCGGACAGGAAAGGGTACCGCCGCTACCGCATCCGCGGGGTGGAGGGGCAGAACGACTTCGCCATGCTGGCCGAGCTGTTTTCCAGGAGGTTCAGGAACGATAAGACGGAAAGGGAGCCGATGCCCGACCTGGTGGTGGTTGACGGTGGCATCGGCCAGCTGAACGCGGTGAGGACGATCATCGAGGAGCTGGGGCTCCCGGGGGAGTTCGACCTCGTCTCCCTGGCCAAGAGCCGCGTGGAGCGGGATGCAACCGCCGAAGACCTGAGCAGGAGCGACGAGCGGGTCTTTCTCGTGGGGCGCCGGAACCCGGTGACGCTCCGCCAGAACTCCGGCCCGCTCCTGCTGCTGGCGGCCATCCGCGACGAGGCGCATCGTTTCGCCATCGAGTACCATCGCAAGCTGAGGGGAAAAGAGGGGGTGACATCGGACATCGTGCAGATTCGGGGGGTGGGGTCCAGGCGGGGAGCGGCGCTGCTGAAACGCTTCGGCAGCCTGCAACGCCTGAAAGAGGCGTCTCTGGACGAAATCGCGGCGACACCGGGCATGAACCGGGCTGCCGCGGCGGCGGTATTCGCCTGGCTGCACGGCGAGAGTGAAGAGTAAGGAGTAAAGGGGGAGGAGACATTCCAAATTGCATTCATGTCGGCGTTTTTATTTGTAGAGACGCACTGCCGGCGTGTCTCGGAAACGCTATTCCCGACAGGTTGCCGTTATTTCTTCCAGCAGCCGGTCACTGAGCAACCCCACGGCCCGGTCCACCTCCGGACTCAGCCCCTCCCCGAGCTCCGCAGGAGGGAGGATGGTAATACCCCAGATCTCCCACCGCGGAAAGGGCTCCGTAACCCCGATCTCTTCGAGGCAGCGCATGACCGCCGATATGTCGGTCTGATGGAACGAGGGGGAGAAGGCGCGAAAACCGCCCTCCAGAATGACCGGTTCTCCCGGACGTTCCCCTGCCACGGCATCAACGAAGATGAAGCGTTCGGCCCGGTCCAGGAGGTCGGAGATCTCGAAATGGTCCCCCTCCAGGACGTGCAGCAGCACTCTCCCTCCCGGGCCGAGGCTCCTTCCGAGCCTGCGTACCACCTCCACGCCGGCGCCGTCATCTCCGGCAAGGGTATTGCCGATGCCCACGATGGCGAGGGGGAGCTTTGCGGACGGCATGGTCAGTACCGTTTCATCTCGTAGACGCAGCCGTTCTCACCCCGCTCGGCCTTCATCAGCCTGAGCCTGGCATTTCCCATTCTGGATATGTAGCCGTTGAGGTAATAGAAGAACAGGGTGCAGAGCTCCCCACCCAGTTCGATCTTCTCGCGCCGGCACAGTTCCCGGACGAAACAGCCCCTGACCTCGATGAACAGCCGATCCTCCCCTTCCAGCCTCGACTCGATCTCCCAGGTCGGCGCGAACTGCTCCCGGGCAAGCTGGAGGGCCTCTCCGAGGGAACCGCACGTGCGGTAACGGGGCAGCTGCCCCGCCAGGGTACGGCCGGCCAGGGTGCCGACCGCGGGAAGACCGCTGCCCACGGTCTGCTTGAATACCGAGGCGATGGAGAGGAGGCGTACCCCCAGGTCAGTCAGCGCTTTCTCCCACTTCTCCTTCTCCCTGGGCACGTTGGGCCGCCGCCAGGAAGCGGCCCCCATGGCAGCGGCCAGTTGCAGCGCCCGCGGGTCGTGGTAGTAGGCCTCGGACAGGGTGATTCCCCTGTGATCGATGGCGGTTGCGGGGCAGATTTCTGAGCAGCCGAGGCAACCGAAACATTCTTTGGAGTTTGCCACGCTGGCGACCTGCTTCTCCTCGTTGAATGAAAACACGCCGGTCCGGCAGTAATCCACGCAGAGGGCGCATCCCACGCACGCCTTCTCGTCAACGGTGATCTCTATCATCCGACTAACCTCCGTGAGACTGTCCTTACCAGTTCGCCCCCCCGGCGGAGTTGCACTTCCAGGGGCATCCGTCCGGCGGTATGGGTCGCGCAGGAGAGGCAGGGATCGAAGCAGCGGAGGGCGAATTCCAGGCCGTTCATGAGCTGCTCGTCGTTGTTCATCGGCGCCAGGTGTCTGGCCACCGAGGTGATGGCGGAATCGATGGCGTCGTAATTGTTCTGGGTGGCAACGATCAGGTTGGCCTCCCTGATCCGTCCCTCGGCGTCGGTCGAATAGTCGTGAATGAGTATGCCGCGGGGCGACTCGATCATCCCCCTGAATCTTCCCTCAATCGGTTCGGCGCCCACCCGGAGCGGACCGCCGGAAAGCTCCTTTTCAGCTATCTCGACCATCCTTTCGGCGCAGTGGACCATCTCCACCACCCTCGCCTCAATGTAATCCACGGCGGTCAGCCGCGGCCTTTCCTTGGCGTGAAAACTCTGTAGTGCAGCGTTCGCCCTGGGGGTGCTGAAAAAGTTGTTCACATTCAGACGCGCCAGCGGGCCGACAAAATAACTGATTTCCTCCTCGCCCCTGAGGCGCACCGTTTTCATGTAGGAGGCGGGCATCACGTGCTCCACGAGCTGTTCAGCGTAATCCGCCGCTCCGAAACGGCGTACCGGCTCGTTACGGCCATTCATGACAACGGCCTCTCCGGCGAGGAAATCAACGCACCCCTCGTTCGACAGCCCCATGGAGAAGGGGGGAAGGGTGGCCGCTCCGCGAATCCCCTCCAGGGCGGGCATCCGTTCCCCGATCCGCGGCAACACCTCGATCAGCAGGGCAATGGCCTCTTTCCCCCATGCCGCGATCTGCTCCAGCCTGTCCTTTTCCGGTCGTGCGGAGATGCCGCCCGGGATCGCCGTGACGGGATGGACGCCGCGGCCCCCCACGATTTCCACCGTGCGCTGGCCGATGCTCCGCAGCCGGAGCACCTTCTTCGCCAGCTCTGGGTCCAGATTCAGGAGGGAAAAGATGTTCCTGGTATCCGCGTCGGCATCGATTCCCCGCAGGATATCGGGGCCGACGAGAAAAAAAGTGCTGAGGGTGTGGGAGTGCAGAATGTGCCCCATGTACATGAGTTCCCTGAGCAGCCTCGCCTCCGGCGGAGCGCTCACCCCGAGCCCGTTCTCAATGGCGGTGACCGAGGCCAGATGCTGGGCTGCCGGGCAGACTCCGCAGATTCTGGCGATGATCTGGGGCATCTTGAAGAGCTCCATCTTCTCCATGAGCTTCTCGAAACCCCGTATTTCAAGGACCTGAAGATGGCCCTGCAGCACTTTGCCGTTATCGTCAAGGTCGAGCAGTATCCTGGCGTGCCCCTCGACCCGCGTGGCCGGGTTAACCCTGATAGTCCGTCCCATCTATAGTTTCTCCTTTTCGGCGGCAGCGGAAGAGGCGGGGGAGTCACCGGCCCATTCACGCATTTCCATGGTGGGTTTCCCGTACATCACCGGTGAAGCGAGGGCATAGGAATAAAATGTTTTTGCCTCCCGCTCCATGTAGGCCCTGATCTCGTCAACCGGTATGCCGTACAGCAGGTTCATCCGTTTCGCCACCAGGCTCCGGATATCCAGGTGCGGTTCGGTCACGATGTCCAGCGAAGGACCGTTGCATCCGGTACAGGCGATTCCGATCCCCGGGCAGGGTGAAAGGCAGCGGTTCAGCGTGACCGAGCCGAGGCAGATCACCCCCTGCCCGAGAAAGCAGAGGTCGGCGTCATCAGCGGTTATCGCCCCTTTTTTCAGTTGAACCCCCTCTTTCTTCACCATTTTCCGGTTGCAGTCCGCGCAGACCGTCTTCCCGGTCAGCGCCGGGGCCTTCGTTCCCAGGGCCGTCGCGATGGCGGCAGCGATGAAGTAGGGATGGGGGGGACAGCCGGGGAGGTAGAGGTCCACATCCACCACCTCGTCAACCGGAACGACCCCCCTCTCCAGCGGGACGGCGCCGTCATCGGGGCGTTCATCGGGAGTATTGGTCGGCCCCTTGCCGTACACCCGCCCAACGACTTCATCCCTGTCGTAAAGCCATCCGATGCCGGAAGGTCCGCCGTAAACCGCGCAACTGCCGAAGGCGATGAGGGTCTTGACGCTACTGCGCATCTTCAGCAGCGCCTCCCGGTCGTGCTCGCTGCGGACGGCGCCCTCGACGATGCCCACCTCCGCCTCCGGATACCCCTTCTCATCCATCAGAACCGGGATACGCACAAATTCAGCCGACTCCACCAGGTTCAGGAGTTTTTCGTGGAGGTCGACGATGGAGACATGGCAGCCGGCGCAGCCGGAAAGCCACTCCGTGGAGATCTTCGCTCTCATTTCTTCACCTCCCAGATCAACTCCTTCAGACACGAATTCGGTCCGGCCTGGATGGTCTCCAGCCTGACCACGGCGTTGGGGATGACCTTTTCCATCGCCCCCGCGAACACTCCGTGGGCCATCTGACAGAGAGACTGTTCCTGTTCGTGGGCAAAGGTAAACAGGGCGTTGCGCACCATGCAGGTGTTAAAGACAAGACGCATCCTGTTGACGCCGTCAACCTGCTCGACCAGGTTTTCACGATCACCGGCGAACGGGGCAAACTCCCATGTGATACCCCTGTCCGCCAGGCTTCTGCTGAGTATTTCAAGGGCCTTGACCGGATCATCGGTCTGCTCCGTATTGTCCACCGCCTCCAGCCCGAACTTCTTTCCGGCCAGGAAACAGATGGAAAGGGAACCCTGGCCGAGGTTGCGTTCGGCGCCATAGGCCAGCGCTCCGGCGAAGTACGCCACGTTGTGCAGCTTTTTCACTTCATGCTCCATGGAGTTCACTCCTCCCGGCGGCTCCGCTGAAAACTCAACGGATTGCGGAACCGGACAGCCGTTCCTCAGGCCACGGCTTCCGGCTCTCACCAACCGCCATGTTCATCAGCTAGAAACCATTCAACGGACCGCACGTTCTATCTCCGCCAGACGCTTCTTGATCTGGAGGCGGACATAACCGATATTGGCATGGGTATCAGCCACAACGGCGAGTATGGCATCATCGCCCACAAGACTCATCATGATCAGGCCGCCGGAATACTCCATCATTCCCTGGCTCATCAACCCTACCTTGAGTTCCCTTCCCATGACCTCGGAGGAGCCGATTCCCGCCGAGATGACCGCCCCTACCGTTTCCGTATCAAGGTGACTCCCGTTGGATACCCCGTCAATAACGAAACCGTCCCGTCCGACAACGACGGCTGTTCTGACCCCACCGACCTTAACCAGTTCCTGCAGCAATTCGTTTGCGCTCGCCATGTCATTCCCCCGTAAGTCAATTGTTGATGGATTCGCAAATTGTCATTCCCGGTAGGGGCGTATTGCAATACCTACCACATACCCCCTGAAATCTTGGATGCCCGTCAAAGTCATTCGGGCATGACAAATCGAATTTGCGAGTGCATCAATTTATTCGGCGTCAGTCGCACGGACAACGCCGACTCCCGCTGCTGCCTTTTCCATGGTTCCATTGCCATCCGGAACCGCCTCTATCCGAACTTCTCCTGCCGCAGTCTCCGGACCTGAATGGGCCCGGCCTGAAATATTGCCGAAATTTACCGCGAGCGGTCAATCATCTGGTCGGACAACAACTATTGATTAATCCGTAAAAAAACCGTAAAAGTCATAATTTTGTCATTCCCGTGAAACAAAAAGACCCGCCCCGAAAAACAGGCAGGTCTTCATGATGAACGATCCTTCTATCCGTCACTTCGGCTGCCCCTCTGCCCAGCCCTGGCTGGGAGGTGGCTCTGTGCCACACGGTTACCCGTGTTTCACCCTTTCGGCGACATACTTCATATTTGATTTTCATTGAACCTTCAAAACGCTGACACTACCCGAATTCACGATGCCCGAAGGAAGCTGCCGCGAGAGCAGCGCCGGCCACCGTCACCGTTACCGACGTTCCGGAAGAAACCTCACGGAAAGCGCCGCTTACCCCAATGTGGATTTATAGTGCGACAATTAACCAAAGTCAACGCATATTTAGGGGTTATTGTTCGAGGTTGGCGTGCAGCTTGACTTCGCGCAGACCGGCACCAAGAGACGGGCAAGCGCCAACACCCCATGTCCTCGGTTTCGCCGCCCACCAGACGTTGCCCGCGGTCCTCCGCAACCCCATGGGAGAAAAACATTTTCCTCATTACTTTGTGCAATTCCCCCAGCCTGAAACATGACCCCCCACCCACTCCATTATATTTT
>CAZRPI010000005.1:0-52009 GCA_964601865.1 uncultured Pelobacter sp.
ACTGGCTTGAACGCAAGTTCCGCCAGGGGACTGTCATCGTCCGCTGCCGCTGACCGTATGGAATTGCAATTCAGTTCTGGTGGACCGCCACCGACGCCGTTCTTGACAGGACGGCAACTTTGGAGTAGTTATGTGCCCATGACAGATACCAGCCTTCAGATTGCAGCAGTAGTCATCGTAGTCGTCATCTTGTGACGGCTCGGCGCTGCCTGTCTGAATGACATCAAAGAGCGCGGGCCACTTTCCCGCGCTCTTTCCGTTTGCTCCGTGCCGGCAGACGCAAGACCGCGGGAACATCCCCGCGGTCTTGTATTTTACCGGGAAGGAGTCTCACCAGATGCAACTCACCGGAACCATCCACGTCCTCACCATCAATTTCAAGGTGCCACTGCCTGCAGGAGCGGTGACGCGCTCCGTCAGGGTTACCCTGATCTGCCACAGACGGATAACCCTCATCGACAGCGGCGTCATGGGATGCGAACAGGACATCTTCGATTACATACATGGCATCGGCAGGAGCCCCGGGGAGATAGACACCTTGATCCTCACCCACAGCCATCCGGATCATATCGGCGCGGCCCGGGCGATTGTCGATGCCGTTGGGTGCCGGGTCATGGCGCACGAGGCGGAGCGCGCCTGGATCGAAGACGTGGAACTGCAGGCGCGACAGCGTCCCGTTCCCGGCTTCCATACCCTGGTTGGCGGTCCCGTGGCGGTAAACCGGTGCGTGGTTCACGGTGATGCGCTGGATTTAGGCGGAGGAATGACGCTTGCGGCGCTCCATACGCCGGGCCACTCGGCCGGCTCCATATCGTTGTGGCAACGGGAGCGGAGCGTGCTGATCTGCGGCGATGCCGTGCCGGTACCGGGGGAAATGCCGGTTTTCGAGGATTATGCCGAGTCACTGGCATCGCTGGAAATTTTGGCGCGATGCGATGCCGGCCTGTTGATATCATCATGGGCCGATCCGGTTCGCGGAGCGCTCGTGGCGGCCGCTCTCGACAATGGCAATCTCTGGTTGCGGGACATTGCGTCTACGGTTCGGAGCATCGCCGGAGAGAGCCGGCCTGAACCGATGCGGTTGTGCCGTGACGGCGTGGCAAGACTGGGTTTGTCAAGCCAAAGCGTCAATCCGTTGGTGACGAAATCCTTCATGAGTTGCCTGATGAAACGGAAGGGAGAATAATAATGTCAGCGTATCTTATCGCCAGAGTAAACATCATCGACAGCAACCGGTATTCCCTTTATCTGAACGCGGCGCGCCCGATTATAGAACGATTCAACGGCAAGGCCCTTGTCCGCGGTGGAGAAGTCGTTACCTGCGAAGGCAGAAAGGAATCGCGCCGGATTGTTGTGGTTGAGTTCCCATCCATGGCTCAAGCGCTTGAATTCTATCATTCGGCAGATTATCAGCGGGCCAAAAAGCTGCGTGAGCAGGCTGCTGAAGGAGAGCTTATCTTTGCCGCCGGGGTCTGAAGGCAGGTAATGATGGAGACACGGCAAAAACACGGCAATCGTGATTCCGGGGGCAGCTTATGAAGAGTTGGGTTTTTGACGAAAGTAAACATTGCGGCGTGGACTATGCCGACGTTGAGCAGGCTGCCGCCTATGATGAACGGCATCGGAAGTTTCGTGACTATGAAAAAGAATTTTACGGAATGCTGGAGTTTCTGGGTCTTGATTGTACCGCCGACAAAACCGTGATAGACCTTGGCTGCGGCACCGGCGCCGCGGCGTTGCTGGCGGCGCAGGCATTCCGGGAAGTTTTTGCCGTGGACGTGTCGGCGGCCATGCTGGAGCGCGCCCGGGCTAAAAACCACGGTAACGGCTCCAACCTGACCTTTGTCAAAGGGGGTTTTTTAACCTATTGCCACAGCGGTGAACCGGTGGATCTGGTGCTGACCAAGGCGGCGCTGCACCATCTGCCGGACTTCTGGAAGCAGATTGCCCTGTTGCGGGTGAACCGCCTGCTGAAACCGGGGGGATTTCTCTACATCCACGATGTCGTGTTTCAGTTTCCCCCGGAGCTGTACCGGGAAAAAATCAACTCCTGGATAGCCGGACTCCATGTTGCGGCTGGTGACGCCATCAGGGCGGAAGCCGAAACGCATATCAGGGATGAGTACAGCACCTTTGACTGGATACTGCGGGGAATGCTCGCCAATGCCGGTTTTGCGGTTGAAAAAAAGCGGTGCGGCGATGATTTCATCACGGAATACGCGTGCCGCAAGATCAGGGAAATTGATCCGGAAAAATAATTGTCATCCGAATCACTCCCGTTCTCCGGAACCGGGATAATCTCACTCCATGGCCACTGTTTTTGCCGGATTCCCCGGCAGGTCCGCGTCGGTCCCCCCCGGGCATCGCCACCTGGCAGGTCGGAAGTTGCAGGGAAATGGGGGCAATTATGCGTACCTGTAATTTGGGAGGATTATGCTGTGTCCTTTTCTCTCTCGAACCCCTTGCGGCTGTTGTAGCCCCGCTCATCGAACGGCTGCAGCTTCTCCTGCCAGCGCAGCTTGGCGGCCATGAGCTGCCGTTCCGCCCGTTCTCCCGGCTGCGGTGGCGGCAATTCCTCCAGTACCGTAAATTCGAAGGCGTCCGCACCATAGACGGCAAGTTCTTTCTGCAGGCTCGGGCTGGAGGGAATTTTCCCCATGCGCAACTGGAATTCCCGGCTGGTTTTGCTGCCGGCCAGGTTTTTACTGCTGTCGATGAACAGCTTGCCGTTGACTTTGTTCCTGATCTGGTAAATCCCCATAGAGGGACGGCTCTCCTTGTAGGCGCGTTTCAACTCCGCCCGTCGCTTCCGTGGTTCATCCGCGTTTTTGTTGCCCGCCTGACGCGCTTTCGGCAGGGGCAGGGATTCCGGTCCGCATTCCCGGGCCTCCCGCCAGTAACCGCTCTCATCCCGCCGGATCATCCCCTCATCCACGAGCAGGCGGCGCACCGTGCAATAATCTTCGAACAGCGGCCTGACCAGGCCGGTCACTTCCGCCTCCGTGTAACGCCGCCCCGCTTCGAAACGGCTGGCAAACTGTTCCAGCACGATCAGGCGCTTTTTTTGCTGGGCCGGCAGTTTTTCCAGTACGCCATGGGGGAAGAAGGTGGCTATCACCTTGGCGCGGTAGGCGTCGATGCGTTCGTTCTGCAGCGCCTTGCCGGTTGCGCACGCCGATACCAGTTCTTTCAGGGTGGTATCAAGCAGCGGTTCATTGGCCTCCACCACTACGTAATACTGCTCCCTGCGACTGCTGATCAGACCGGCCTGTTCCAGTTTCCTGAGGTGAAAAGATATTGTAGAAGGGGCAAGGGCATGGCGCTTTGCCAGTTCCTCCGCATATTGCGGTTGTTCCAGCAGCGAACTGACGATGGCCAGACGGGATTCATCCGCCAGGGCTTTCATGATGGCGAGACTCTGAACGGCATTCATGGCAACACTCCTGATTCGATGTATGTCGAATCAAAAGATAGAGGAACCCGCCATCGCTTGTCAATTCATTTCTGCGATTATCGAATCAAAAAAGCTGATATAGGTGTGATCCTGGTCAATTCCTGGGACACCATGCTTAACCCTGCGGCTCACTGCCCTACCCCTACCCAAAATCTCCCAACGGCGGACTCTGTCATCCGTCCGAATTACCGAAGCGCTTTGCCTTCCATCACAACTCCATTATGCCTCAGTTTGATCACCGAATCTCGAGTGGGGCGGGGAAACGGATCGTCGGGCCTTCAGGGACGACCATTCCACGGAAAAAAGAAAAGGCGCCCCATCCGGGACGCCCTGTTCTTGATCTGCTGCCGCATCTACACCGCCATGGCCGGGGTTGGCGCATCCTACTCCACGGTCACCGATTTTGCCAGGTTCCGCGGCTGGTCGACGTCGGTGCCCTTCAGCATCGCCACATGGTAGGCAAGGAGCTGCAGGGGGACGGAGAGCAGCAGCGGGTCCATGTCCTCATCCAGGCTGGGGATCTCGATGACCTCCTCGGCCAGCCGGCGGACCTCCCCGTCTCCCGCGCTGCAGAGCGCGATAACACGGCCGTTGCGCGCGATCACCTCCTCCATGTTGGAGAGGGTTTTCTCATAGGCGCTGTTGCGCGGCGCCAGCACCACCACCGGCATGTTCTCGTCGATCAGCGCAATGGGACCGTGCTTCATCTCACCGGCCGGGTACCCCTCGGCATGGATGTAGGAAATCTCCTTCAGTTTGAGCGCCCCCTCCAGGGCGATGGGAAAGTTTCTTCCCCGTCCCAGATAGAGGAAATCCTGCGAGTTCATGTACTTGCGTGCGATCTTTTCGGTTACGGCGTTCAGCCTGAGCACATCCTCCAGCATGGCCGGCACCCGCTTGAGCGAAGAGATCATCCTCATTCCCGTTGCGGCGTCGATACTGCCGCCGGCGCGCCCCAGGCGGATGGTGAACAGGTACAGGGCCGTCAGCTGGGTGACGAAGGCTTTCGTGGAGGCCACTCCGATCTCCGGGCCGGCATGGGTGTAGATGACCGCGCCGGCCTCGCGGGCGATGGAGGAATCCACGACGTTGCAGATGGCCATGACCATGGCGCCCCTGGACTTTGCCTCGCGCAGCGCCGCCAGGGTATCCGCGGTTTCGCCGGACTGGGAGATGACCATCATCAGGGTGCCGGAGTCGATGACCGGGTCGCGGTAGCGGAACTCGGACGCGATATCCACCTCGACCGGGATGCGGCAATAACCCTCCAGGTAGAATTTACCCAGCAGGGCGGCGTGCCACGAGGTGCCGCAGGCCACGATCACGATCCGTTTGACCGATGACAGGCATTCGTCGCTGAAGTTCAGGTCCTCCAGATAGACGTCGCCCCGGTCTTCGAGCGTCCGGCCGGCGATGGTGTCACGAACCGCGCGGGGCTGCTCGTGGATCTCTTTGAGCATGAAATGCTTGTATCCCCCCTTCTCGGCCATCAGCGGCGACCAGTCGATATGGCGCGCCTTTTTGTCCAGGGGGACTCCGGATATGGTGGCAAACCGGGCCGATCCGCCCCGGAAAACGGCCATTTCGCCGTCTTCCATGAACACCATCTCCCGCGTATGGGCCAGGATGGCCGGAATGTCCGAGGCGACGAAAAACTCGTCCTTACCCAGGCCGACCACCATGGGAGAACCGAGTTTGGCAGCGATCAGGGTGTCGGGAACCGTTTCGTTGAGGATGCATACGGCATAGGCCCCGACCAGGCGCGCCAGGGCCGACCGGACCGCTTTTTCGAAGTCCGGTTCACTCTTCAGGGTTTCCTCGATCAGGTGGGAGATGACTTCGGTATCGGTTTCGCTTTTGAAGACATGGCCGGATTTTTTCAGTTCCTCCCGCAGTTGCAGGTAGTTTTCGATGATGCCGTTGTGCACCACGATGATGGAGCCCGCCTTGTGGGGATGGGCGTTGATCTCGGAAGGCCGGCCGTGGGTGGCCCAGCGGGTATGGCCGATACCGATCGAACCGGATAGCGGCTGTTCGCGCAGCAGGTGTTCGAGATGGACCAGTTTCCCCTCACTCCGGCGTATGGCCGCCCCGGAGTCGTTCAGGGTGGCGATTCCAGCCGAATCGTACCCGCGGTACTCCAGTTTTTTCAGTCCCTCCAGAATGATGGGGGTTGCATCCTGAGCGCCGATATATCCAACTATTCCGCACATTACATACTCTCCCTTACTAATTATTTCCGGCCGGTGGAGCAGGCCCCGGTCGGCGCGTCCGACTGACGGCGCCATGAGCCATTCAGGTTTATACCATCCGGTTCATCGTTCAACCAGGCTTGGCGCCTGAACCACCAGCAGAAAGAGGCCGAGGCGAACCAGCATTTCCGAAAACTGCTGGTAATCCACTGGCTTGGTAACATAGCAGTTGCATCCCAGTTCGTAACAGTTCTGGATCTCGCGGGGATCGTCGGTTGTGGTCAGCATGATCACTGGCATGTTCTTGAGCTGCGGGTCGGCCTTGAGTCTGCGGAGAACCTCCACACCGCCCACCTTCGGCATGCGAATGTCCAGCAGCAGCATGTAGGCCTGTCCCGGCGACAGCCCTGGTTTTCCCTCCGCCAGCCGGGCGGATGAGTTGAAGAAGAAGTCCAGCGTTTCCTGACCGTTTCTGAAGCGGATGATCGGATTCGTGATCCCCGCTTCCAGCAGGTTGTCACCGATCAGCTCCGCATGTCCGTCGTCATCCTCGGCAATCAGGATGGTTACCGCCTTGTTTACCAATTCCATGCCGCAATCCCCTGACAGATATGAGCGTAGATTCTAAGCAATAAAGAAATTTTCAAGCCCCAGCAGCCGGCTTCGGCAGTACCACGTAAAACCTGGAACCGGAGTTCTCCTCGGATTCCACCCAGATGCTGCCGCCCAGACGGGACATGATCCGGCGGGCGAGGGTCAGCCCGAGTCCCTCTCCCTGGGCGCTCTCCGGGTTGAGGCGCTGGAATATTTCCCAGATGGTCTCCTGCTGATCGCGGGGTATTCCGATGCCGTTATCCTCGACGCAGTACCGTACCCCCTCTTCGAACTCATCGCTGAAAACCCGGACAAGCAGGGGGCGGTCCGGAGAGCGGTATTTGATGGCGTTGTCCAGCAGGTTGCTGAAGACCTGGCTTATCTGTCCGGCGTCCGCCATGCACGGGGCAAGTTGTCCCATCTCAATTCGAGCCCCTGCCATGTCGATCTGGTAAGCCATTGAGGAGACTATTTTGTCCATAATCGACCGCATGTCAAGAGTATCAAAGCAGAGCGCAACCCGGCCCAGACGGGAGAGACGCAGCAGCCCCTTCAGGATCACATCCATCTTTTCAACGCTTCCGGTGATAAACGACAATGATTTCGGTATGTTCTCGGCCAGGATGCGAACCAGGTCCTGTCGCCGTTCTTCACCCATCACCAGTTCCGCGGTCATTGTTTCAATATCGGCGCAGCTTTTGGCCAGCTTGCGGCTGAAGCCCTGAATGTTGACCAGAGGTGAACGCAGGTCGTGGGAGGCGACATACACGATTCCCTCCAGTTCCTTGTTTTTCTGCTGCAGTTCCACCACCAGCCGATCCCTTTCAGCCTCGGCCTTCTTGCGCAGCGTTATGTCGACGATATTTCCGACCACACCGGCGATGTTGCCCTTGATATCGTCATAGGTCGCCTTGTAGATGATGACCTCATGATTCCGGCCATCCACATAGCGCAACTGGGATTCAACCACGGCAACTTCGGGTTGCCCGGGACCGTTCAGACCGAATGAATTGAACATTTCCGAAACCCGCTCCGGAAACAGGTCCTTCACGGTTTTGCCGACTATCTCCTCGCGGGACAGCCCCCAGTTCTGCTCGAAGGCGTGGTTGCACCCCTGGAGGCGGCCATTGATATCCCGGTAGAAGATCGGATTGGGTATGGCGTCGATTATTTTCTGCAGCAGACGGAGCTGATTCAGCAGCTCATCCAGAAGCTGATCCCGTTGCTGCTCGGTCAGCCTGCGCTCCGCATTTTCCCTTTTCATTTCCTCGTTAACGCGGGTGAGTTCCCTGGTTCGTTCCCTGACGCGGGCCTCCAGGGTCTCGTTGTAAAGGGAGATTCCCTGAAATTTCGTGCCCAGGGCGGTTGCCATGGCCCGGAAATTTTCGCTGAGCCGGTCGATTTCGCACACCGTGCTCCTCGGAAGGAGAGGGTTGTTCCCTTCCAGGATACGGTCGGGCAGATCCGTGGTGATCTGCGACAGCAGCAGGAGGGGCTCGGTCAGACGTCGTGAGGTGTACAGCGACACCGCCAGGGCAAGTATGCTCATGCAGAGCACGATCGGCAATGCCCTGCCGTACTCCCTGATCAGAAGCAGCTGGTAGGGTCCGTAAGAAGATTCCGCGACAATTTTCCAGGGAGCGCCGTGCGCCACATCCATGGCGAGGCTATAGGTCGTCCTCTGGTTCTGCTGCCACAGCGGCAGTGAGGATGCCGTGCGGGGCGTACAGCGGGAGATGTCGCCGACGGCCGTCCTGCTCTGGATGCCGTCGGAGCAGGCAATGTACCGCTCCATGGCCGCACGCCTTTTATCCGTGCCGGCGATGATCCTGCCGTTGCCGTCCAAGAGCGTGAGCTGGTTGAACTCGTTCTGGCGGGCCTTCAGCAGGATCTTCTCAAGTTCATCCCTGGCAATTCCATTCCATGGGCCGCCCCGGTCATCACGGTCGGCGCCGGATACCGGCGATCGTACCTTGCCTGTGGCATCGGCCGGTTTTGGCAGCCTCATCCTCACTTCGTAAACGGCGTTCCGGGCGCTGTTTTCCAGATCGTTGGCGACGGTATGGAGAGATCGCCGTTCGGCCCCTTTTCCGTAAAAGGCCAGGAAGACAACGGCGGGAATCAGGACCGCGGCCGTCAGGACATTGGAGATCAGTTGATGAATGGGAACAGGCAGGGGCAGGTCCCGGGCCCCGATTTTTTCCAGTCCCGGCAGATGGGTCAGCAGAATACTGGCCACGAGGGCGTTCGTGATGCCGGTTATCCAGTACAACAGCAGGGCCGCGGCTGCGACCGGGACGGCCACATGCATAACATGCCTGAAAAAAATCCAGACCAGGGGCACTCCCAGCAACGGCCAGTACAGGGCGTCGCACAGGATCAGGTTGCGTCTTTTTCCTTTTGACAGCAGCCAGCCGACCAATAGAGGCTCGGCCAGGATCCACGGCATTATGAAAGGATAACCGAACAGGAAAAGGGGAGCGGTCAAAGCGACTATACCTGCGATTACGCCCCAACGGGTTCCGAACAGGCGCAACGTCATCAGGACGAAGATGCTGCCGAAGAGGTAGCTGAAACCGATAAACAGGTGGGGTGCGAAGAAATTGCCGGCAAATCCGGCGCAGATGAGTGCGGCCAGAACAGCGACCGAGGATGTTGAATGGGCAGGTTTTCCGACCCGCGTCGTCATGGCGTGGCTTCCGGTTGTCCGGCCGACTGCCGGCGCGGAACAGCGGTCCAGGCGTCTGGACCGGGAGGTGAAGGTGCGGTGCGGAATAAGATGTTAGATCCGAGCATGGCGCTGGAATCCGGAAAGAATGAAAAGATAAGGCGCATTGCCTGTGCTTAGCACATTTTCATTCGAATAGTAAGCGGGTATTTGCCAGCGGCGACGAATAAATTGCCGAACCCGCGGATTCCACGACCGGGACAACCGTAATGGAAATATCAGCGCCGCGTGGCATGCATTCCTCCGGAGAAGCAGTGTTCTTGACTTTAAAAAAGTCTTTTGCTAGCTTCTGGATGCGCCTTGCGAGGGCCTTCCGGCGGCTGCTTCAGGTTCACTCTTTCTCCCACTCGATACACTGCACGGGACACGCGTCCATGGCGTTCTGAATGACTGTTTCGGGAGCTCCGGATGCATCATGGCATTCGGCCTTGCCCTTGTCATCAAACCGGAAAACTTCCGGACAGGCGGAGATGCATAGTCCGCAACTGATGCAGTTTTCCTGGTCAACCCAAGGTTTTTGCATTTTTTGGCCTCCCCCATTTTCCGTCAGGAATTTATACCAGACAGGATACTCTGTCAACACGGCAGTAGCCGGAGAACACAAAGCACAGGGAGCACAGCCGGATGATATTTGACAGCCTGGAAGTCGGCCCGCTTGAGGTCAACTGTTTTATTCTCGGATGCGGGGAGACCCGAAAGGGGGTTGTGATCGACCCCGGCGGCGACCCGGAGGAGATTATCGCCGCCGTGGAGAGGCTGGGACTTTCCATCCGGCATATCATCAACACCCACGGCCATTTTGACCACATCGGCGCCAATCGCGCCCTGAAGGAGCGACTGGGCGCAGCTCTCATGATCCACGCGGACGACGCTCCCATGCTGGGGCGCGCCGCGGATGTCGCCCGGGCATATGGGATACCGGGAGAGAACTCACCCCAGCCGGACGAGTTCCTGACGGACGGCATGGAAATTGTTTTTGGAAAGCATCGCATGACCGTTCTGCATACGCCGGGACATTCACCGGGGGGGTGCTGTTTCTACCTCGAAGCCGAAAAAATGGTCATAACCGGCGACACGCTGTTCGCCGATTCAATCGGCCGCACCGACCTGCCGGGCGGCTCCCACCAGCGGCTGCTGGAGTCCGTGCGAACCAGGCTTTTTACCCTGCCGGACGACGTCGCGGCGTATCCCGGGCATGGTCCCAAGACGACCATCGGCCACGAAAAACGTTTCAACCCGTATTTCTGATTCACACACCGGTCGGGTAGAGAGGAGGGTGGACATGCTCCGGAACAGGCGGGTCATCTTGGGGGTAACCGGCGGTATTGCGGCCTACAAGGCCGTGGAACTACTGCGTCTATTGACCAAGGCGGGAGCGGAGGTCCATGTCATCATGACCCGGGCGGCGGTGGAGTTCGTCGCGCCGCTCACCTTCCAGACCCTCTCGGCCAATCCGGTCCACACCGAGCTCTTCAACCTTGTTGCCGAGAGAGAGATCGGCCATATCTCCCTGGCCGACCGGGCGGACCTGGTGGTGATTGCGCCGGCCACCGCCGACATTATCGGCAAAATAGCCAACGGCATCGCCGACGACATGCTTACCACCACGGTCATGGCCACCAAAGCGCCGGTGCTGATCGCTCCGGCGATGAACGTCAACATGCTCACCAATACCATCTACCGGGGCAACGAGAGGAAACTGCGGCGGCATGGCTATCTGTTCGCGCCCCCGGAAAAGGGGACTCTTGCCTGCGGGTGGGAAGGAGAAGGGAAGCTGGCGGCGCCGGAAGTCATCTTCGAGGCCGCGGTCTCGGCATTGACCGTCAGGGATCTGGCCGGAAAGACCGTCATGGTGACCGCGGGACCCACCAGGGAAGAAATCGATCCCGTGCGTTTCATCAGCAATTATTCCTCGGGAAAGATGGGTTATGCCCTGGCGCGCGGCGCCGCCCGTCGGGGAGCGCAGGTGATTCTGGTCAGCGGCCCGGTCAATCTACCTCCTCCCCCGGGGGTCGAACTGGTCCGGGTCAAAAGCGCGGAAGAGATGCGGACGGCCGTCTTGGCGCGTGTCGGTCAATGCTCGGTGGTCATCAAGGCCGCCGCGGTGGCCGACTACCGCCCCTGCGAGCGCTCCGTCGGCAAGGTCAAGAAAAAGGAAGGCGAACTGATTCTCCGTTTGACCAGAAACGCCGATATCCTGGCTGAACTGGGAGCCCTGGAGAGGCGCCCCTTCTTAGTGGGGTTTGCTGCCGAAACCGATGATCTGGAGCGGCACGCGAACAAGAAGCTGCGGGAAAAGAACCTGGATATGATCGTGGCCAATGATGTCAGCAGGAGCGATGCGGGTTTCAACGTGGATACCAACCGCGCCAAGCTCTTTTTTCGAGACGGCCGGACAATCGAATGCCCACTGATGTCCAAAAACGATCTGGCTGTGCTTATCCTTGATCACGTCCTTTCCGAACTTTCCCCGAATGCCCTGGAAAAATAGTAGTATCCAGGCTTAATTAGTGCTATAAAAAAACGTTTTACATTGATCAATGCAATACGGGGAAGGCGGACTGCTGGGATGATCAAAAAGATACTGATAGTCGATGACTCGCCTATTTCCAGAAGAATTCTGAAGAGTTGCATTCCAAAGGACCGTGGTTACGAATTTTTCGAGGCCGGCGACGGGCGGGCCGGTTTGGATACGTACCGGAATATCCGGCCGGATGTGACCTTTATGGACCTGACCATGCCGGTCATGGATGGGCTCTGCGCCACGGGAGAGATCAGGAAATTCGACCCGGACGCGACCATCATCGTCTGCACCGCGGATGTCCAGGCAAAATCCATCAGCAATGCCCTGAACCTGGGCGCCATGATGGTTGTGAAGAAACCACCGACCAAGGAAACCGTCGAGGATGCGCTGTCCCGGGCTGAAGAACGGATAGGCTAGGATGATGAATTATTCGGATGCAATCACCACCGAAGAGAGGGATATTCTCCAGGAAATCATGAACATAGCCTTCGGCCAGGCGGCGGCGGACCTTGCCGAAGTGATCAACATTCATGTCATACTCAGTGTTCCCCACGTGGAGATGTTCAGGGCGCAGGAGCTGCCGGATTATCTGATATCCCAGGTAAGCGAGCTTGACACCATCAGTATTCTGGAACAGAACTTCTGGGGTGATTTCAAGGGGAGCGCTTTCATGATTTTCCATGCCAATGCCGGGAGGGAACTCATCTCGATCTTTGGCGAGGAGAATGAAGGTCTCGGCTTCCAGTCCATGGATACCCTGGAGAAGGAGACCCTCATGGAGGTGGGCAATATCCTCGTCGGCGCCTGCGTCGGCAAGCTGGCCGAACTCCTGGGTGACGTCGTTACCTACTCACCGCCCCGCGTAATCACCGACAAGGCCCCGAATGACGCCATTCCGTCCAACACCTTTGATTCGGAAGCGTCGGCGATCGTTCTGAAAACGGTTTTCTGCTTCAATGAGCGCAATGTGGATGGCTTCCTGTTCCTGGTGACGAGCCATGATTCGATCCTCTGGATGAAGAAAGCGCTGGCCGCCTTCATGGAGCAGTATGAATGAACAAAAACGAGCTCGCCCAGATCTTTGATACCGTCAACATCGGGCTTGTGATCCTTGACCGGGAGATCAGGGTACGTTACTGGAACCGCTGGATGGCGGCCCGCAGCGGAATCCCTTCCGACCAGATCATAGGCGAGCCGATTTTTGATTTCTTCCCCCATCTGTGCACTCCCAGCTTCAACAAGAACTGCAAGGCGGTTCTCTCCTTCGGAAACTTCGCCTTTTTTTCCCAGAAGCTGCACCGCTTTCTGTTCCCGTTCAAGCCGGACAGCACCTTCGGTCATCATTTCGACCTGATGCAGCAGAGCTGCACCATGGGCCCCATCCGGGGGGAGGACAACTCCATTAACAGCCTGTTCCTCATCGTTCAGGATGTGACCGAGCTTGCGACCTACGAGCAGAAACTGATCAGGATGAACACCATTGACGTGTTGACCGGCGTCTACAACCGCCGGTTCCTGGAATCACGCCTCAAGGAGGAGTGCGAACGGCACGAGAGGTATGCCCGGGCATTCAGCATTCTGATGATCGACATCGACTTTTTCAAGAGGGTCAACGATACCCATGGTCACCAGGGTGGCGACCTGGTATTGAAAAATGTGGCGTCAAAGGCGGTGACAGTTACGAGAAAGACCGACTTCATGGCCCGCTACGGGGGAGAGGAGTTCTGCTGTCTCCTGCCGGAAACCGGGGGAGCCGCGGCGGAAACGGTCGCGGAAAACCTGAGGACCCAGGTGGAGGCTATGGAAAGCCCTTTCCACAACAGGGTTATCAGGGTGACCATCAGCCTCGGTATTTCCAGTTTTGAGGTGGGGGATTCTCCCGAAACACTCCTCAAAAGGGCCGACCAGGCGCTCTACCAGGCGAAGAGCGGCGGCCGTAACCGCTTCGTGAGGCTCTGATCCCCGCCACACTACCTTTACAGTTCGATGATTTACGCCCATCGCTCACCTGCTGTGCAGTTCTCCCAGTAATTCCGGCTGACGCATGGCCTTGAGCAGCTTTTCCTTCAGCTCGTCCACCTGCCTGATGCCGTCCGCCCTCGTAATCCGTCCGCTCCTGTAGAGCAGGCGCAGGTTCCTCCTGAACGCCTCGGCCATGGCCAGCGCGCGCTCGCCGGTGGGATCGGCCAGCAGCAGGTCCGATTCCTCCGGATACCGCAGAAAGTCCATGACGGCGTCCTCGATCATGCCCATGTACTCGTCCCGGTCTTCCGCCGCCAGGACGTAGCGGGAGTTGTCCGACAGGCTCCGCATCACCATCTGCCATTTCTCCAGCCGCGACAGGAGCATGATGGAATTGAAGATCCTCTTGTTGACCCCGAACGAAAACAGGGTTGGCGTCACCACGTTCCGGAGCAGCGTGTCGTTGGCTCTCTGATCGGCTGAACAGACCTCGCGCGCCCGGTCCCAGGTCTGCTGGTCCACGAAGGTCTCGAAGCGCATCTCCCAGTAGGTGTGCTTCATCGTCGCCACGGTAAAGGAACGCATGATCTTGTACGGGACGAAATAGTTGTGCGCGATGACATCGGCGGCCAGGTGGCTGAGATAGCCATGGGCGCAGGCGCGCCCGACGTCGTTTCCGGCGGCTTGCAGCACCTTCTTTCCCACGCTCCAGCGATGGCAATTCAGCAGATAGTGGGTGAATTTCTTGCCCAGGGTGATGTCGGCCGCGATGCAGCCGTAGAGATAGTCAAAGGGGTATGCGGCCAGCAGGCGGGCCGTTTCTCCGGGGAGTTGTTCCAGACATGCCAGGATGTGCAACCCCACCTGGAGGTGAATGCCGCCTCCCCAGGCATGGGCAGGCTGGGGTATGAGAAGCAGTGCGAAGAGCAGCGCGCAGACGAAGAGCATGTTTTCCTTCCTAGGCTTTGACAGGAATCGGCAGTTCCTGCTAGAGTCCATGGGGATGATGGTATCCCAGATTGCACATCGATTCAACAGGAGCAACCGACCTTGACCCACGGCCTGACTTCATCACTCATGACAGCTTCCCTCAGGGAATACCTGAACTCGCTCCGGGAGAGCGGGCTGGAGGGGATACCGGCCGGCATGGCCGGCGAGGAGGCGCCTGGTCCGCCGCGGGTTTCACCGGAAACGCCGGCCCCGCCGGAGGAATCGCCGCCGTCGGTGGTCGGCCATCCGGAATCGCTGGAAAAGATCAGGAAGGACCTGGGCGACTGCCGGCGCTGCAATCTGGCGCACACCCGCAAGAACCTGGTCTTCGGAGTTGGCAATCCCCATGCCCGGCTGGTTTTCGTGGGCGAGGGGCCCGGAGCGGACGAGGACCTTCAGGGCGAACCGTTCGTCGGCGAGGCCGGGCGCATGCTGAACCGCATCATCACGGCCATGGGGATGAAACGCGAGGATGTGTACATCTGCAACGTGGTTAAATGCCGGCCGCCCGGAAACCGCGACCCGAATACGGAGGAAATAGCGGCCTGTTCCCCCTTCCTGCTGCGACAGGTCCGGGCCATCGGGCCCGAGGTGATCGTGGGGCTGGGTAAATTCGCGGTTCAGACCCTGCTGAACGTAAGGGATCCGATCACGAGGCTGCGCGGCAAGTTCCGCGATTTCCACGGCATCCCGCTCATGCCCACCTTCCACCCCTCATACCTGCTGCGCAGGCGTCAGGAGGGGGACATGGATTCCTTCTGGCAGGTGTGGGACGACATGACCCAGGTCCTGCGCCTCCTCAACCTGCCGGTTCCGGAGAAGAGCAGGAAGAAATAATTCCGTATGCAACCAAGATATCACGGATTATTGCCGTAGAGACGCATTGCAATGCGTCTCTACTTGAATGCAATTGCATTTCTTCACTCCATACCACCTGCGCGCCACGAATGCCTTGGGGCCTCCGTTTTCCCTGGGCCAGGAGTCCATCGGACTCCGCGTCTTCATGATCTCGTTCAGTCGCCGGACAAGCGGCGTCGTCACCACTCCGCCGTGACCCGGGGCGTTGCAGTCGAGCCGGCTTTCGATGACGGTGTCCCGATCCAGGACGATGATCACATGCCCCTTCCAGACAATCAGGTCCAGCGGTTCCAGCATGGCGGCCAGTTCCGTCGCTCCATGGCCCGCAATGGGAATCCCCTCGCCGAATTCCACCAGCCAGGATGTGTTGCGGGGCGTATAGCCGTCCGTCGCCGCGTACAGAAGCCCAGAACAGTCCAGCCCAGCCAGCGTCAACCGCTTTTCTTCGGCCGGTGAAAAAGCGCCGGAATAGAACATTCCCAGGAGTTCATGAACTCCCTGCCGCACATTGCCGCCCCAGACATAGGGGGCGCCGACGGATCGGCTGAGGTAAGCTATGATCGACTCCCGCTCAGGGAGAACGGGCGGTTGTTCCGGCTTTTCGTCGCGAAGTTCCATGAAACGGCCATCCACGTAGAGCATCGACCCCGGAGGCATGGGATAGCCGTCCATCTCGATCCGGTAGACCACCTCCGTTCCCTGCCGCAGTTCGCCGGCTACCCTGAAGAATATTCCCGGAAGGGCGATGAATTCCAGCTCCCGCACCTGACCGCAGTGGTCCGTTTTCAGGGTTCTGCCGTCCCTCCCCCCGAAGACCTCGCTCATCATCGGTATATTGGTGACGGGGGCCGGGCCGCGGGCCACGACGTAGCGCGCGGCATGGGCGGGAAGGGTGAACAGGACGGCCAGAAAAAGGGTGACGGCTGATAACTGGTTTTTCATCGGGAGGCTCCGCGATTGTTGAGGGCCTCGCGCAGCAGTTCCTTCTGCGCGGGAGTGAGTCGCTGGACTGCCAGCAGTTCCCTGATAGTCCCGGGCGTGAGTCCGGGAAGGAACAGGGTGAACCAGACGGCCGGCGTGCGCGGGTTTTTCAGGATTGCTAGACGGATGTTGGGGCGCGCCTTCCAGCGGTCGCTGCGGGCAATCATCGAAATCGTTTCGGCCGTGGAGTGGTATGAGGCGATAAATCTGTGCACCGCTCCCTCCCTGAGGCGGGGGTTGGAGAGACAGGCCTCCACCAGTATGGGCGTACCCTCCATCAGCAGCGCCTCCACCACGGTGGCCGTGCCCCGCCGCGCCAGGGTTATCTTTGCCCCCAGAGGTTGCGTGGGAATTCTCTGCACGATACAATGCTCGGCCAGTATGCGGAGGTCGGGCGCCATGCCGGGCATGAGGCAGACTTTCAGCAGGTCGAAGATGTAGAACCTGGGGAGCAGCGTCTGGGCGATATGGACCGGAGTTTCCGGATGGCAGGCCAGCGCGAAGACGACCTTGTAACTCTCCAGAAGGCGTTTGGCGGCATACAGGGAGACGAAGATCTCTTCCCCCAGACCCTGGCGTTTCAGGAGCGCCAGCAGGTGGTTCTCGTCGAGGGCGGGATTGCGGAGAACCGCCAGCAGGGCCTCACCGCTCTGGTTCTGGATGTGCTGGAAGAGTTCCTCCTTGTCGGCGTTCAGGATGCCCTGCAACTGCCGCAGCCGGTTGTAATCCGGTCCGTCCTCTTTTGTCGTATGATCCATGGTGTTGATCCGCAGTCAGGGGACGAATTGCCGCCTGCTCTCATCGGTTGCGCAGCTCGGGGCTTCGTGATAGAAGTGTCATAGTATCACTCATACTGTGCGCTTTCCATCGGGAAATTCATCCATGATCCCTCTCTTGAACATAGGCGCTCCCGCGGCGGAATGCGGGATCGATGACGGTGAACTGGCCGCAATCGGCGCCATTCTGAACAGGAAGAGCGGTTTCCGTCTGGCGGTTTACAAAAACTCATGCATGAAGCGCCGCATCGCCATCCGGATGCGCGCCACCCGTTGCCGGGACGCCGCCGAGTACCGCGGACTGCTGCTGCGGAGGGGTGAAGAGCTGGATCTGCTCCTGAAGACGCTCACCATCCATGTCAGCCAGTTTTTCCGCAACCCCTCCCTGTTTGACAAACTGCGCGATCAGGTGTTTCCGGAACTGTTCGCCGCCGCCGGCCTTCGTGCCGACAGTCCCCTGAGGATCTGGTGCCTGGGATGCGCGGGGGGCGAGGAACCGTACAGCCTGGCGATTCTTCTGAAGGAATACTTCGGGCCGGAGCTTGAACGGATCAGGACCGTCATCCTGGGGACCGACATCGACGCCGCTACGCTTGATTGCGCGCGCCGGGGGGAATACGGCGCGGAGCGCCTGAAAGATGTGTCCCCCCCATTCATGGCGCGCTACTTCAGGCCGCACGGCAAGCATTTCAGGCTGATCCCCGAAATCATGGAGATGGTTTCGTTCACCCGGGACAACATCACCCATATCCCGCGGTATGTACCCAGCGAAATGGCCATGTGCCGCAACACGCTGATCTATTTTACCCGCTCCGAGCAGGAAAGGATTCTGGAGAGCATTGCCGATATTCTCCCCCTGAACGGGATCCTCGTCCTGGGAAAATCGGAGACGCTGGTGGGGAAGGCGCGCCGGCGTTTTGCCCCCTTTTGCCCTGTGGAGCGGATCTACCGCAGGGTCATATGATCGATTATCTCATCCGGAGTTCCCGGGTGGAAACCGGCTAAGCGGGCGTTTGTCTGAAGCCCTGACCCGATTTCATACACGGAGGAATGGCATGCGGATTCCCATCGGTTACAAGTTCATCCTCGGTTTTATTGTGGTGGTGGCGGCGGTGGCCTTCAGTCCCAACCTGGTAGGCTTCCTCGGATATTCCCCCGAGATCAGCAACATCCTGGGGTACGCCGTTGCCCTGACCGTCGGACTGATCCTGGGGTGGGCCTTTTCCAACCGATTCACCGCCAACATAGACAAACTCATGGACGCGGCCGAATCCATCAGCAAGGGAGACCTGACCCGCGATGTGATCATTGCCCCCTCCCGCATCCCCGACGAAACCCACGACCTGGCCAACCTGATCAACCTGATGCTCCGGAACCTGCGTGATCTGATCGGTCATATCAAGACCACCTCTCTGCAGCTTACCGAATCGGCCCGCGAAATCAGCACCACCGCCTTGGAGATAAGCTCCACCACGGAAGAGGTAACCCAGACGATCGAACAGATCTCCCGGGGCGCCGAGACCCAGGCGGAAATGGTGGAGAAGAGCTCCCAGACCATCCGCGAAATGGCCATTTCCATTGACCTCGTGGCGGCCAGGGCCAGGGAAACCGCGGTCGCCGCCCGTGAGACCAGCGCGACCGCACGGCACGGCGACGCTCTGGCAACCGATTCGCTGGAAAAAATCAAGACCTTTTTTGATCATCAGGAGGAAATCGGGGTTAGATTCGAGAATTTCAACGGCAGGCTGCAGAAGGTGGGCAAAATCGCCATCTTCATCGGCGACGTGGCGCGCCAGACCAACCTGCTGGCCCTGAACGCCTCCATCGAGGCCACCAGGGCCGGCGAGTACGGCAAGGGCTTCGCCGTGGTGGCCGAGGAGGTTCGCAAGCTGGCCGACGGTTCCGCCAGTTCCGCTTCCGAGATCAACGAGATGATCGAGACCCTCCGCGAGGAAAGCCACCGGTTGCGCGACTCCATACTGGACAGTACGCGCACCATCAAGGAGGGTAAGAAGAATATCGACGTTACCGCCACGGCCTTCCAGGAGATTCTCAAGACCGTTCTGGAGACGGAGCGCAAGGCCACCAGCATTGCCGACCTGTCCCAGATCCAGCTGGAAGGTTCCGGCAGCATGGTCAGGGCGGTGGACGAGATCGCCAAGGTGGCCGACGACAACGCGGCGGCCACGGAGCAGGTTTCAGCGGCTACGGAGGAGCAACTGGCGGCCATTCAGGACATGGCATTGGCAACGAGGGAACTGGCCGAGCTGGCCGAAAAGCTGATAGCCGTGGTTGAACGCTTTCAGGTGGCTGGTGGAGAGCAGTCGTGACCGTGAACAGGGATGGCTGCAAATATCTGATTTTCACCCTCTCGGAAGATCTGTTCGCCTTCGAACTGTCACAGGTGGCAGAAGTCCGGGAACCCCAGACCCTGTGGCCGATTCCGGCTGCGCCGCCGTACTACCGGGGCGCCATGAATTCCCACGGCTCGGTGATGGCGATCATGGATCTGGCGGATTTCCTGGGCTTTTCCGGCAACCGCGACATGGAGAAGCTTGTCGTTCTCCACGAAAGCATCGGGGCCCTGGCCCTTCTGGTGGAGCGGGTCATCAGGATCGTTCCCGCCGATCAGGTGGAGCCGCGGGAGGGGTCGGACCGGCCGTTCGCGCTTGGTACCGTCCTGCTCTCCGAGGGGGAAGCCACGCTGCTGGACGCGGGCGCGATCACCGAACGGGCAACGGAGACGATCAATTCATGTTGATTGGTTCCATGTTGTTCTTATGGCATCTGCTTACCCCATACCCCTCCCAGCTTCTCCCTTGAAGGTGGGGATGGGGCGTTTGACGAGTAATCTGATTAATTCCGGCAGCTTGTCGGTTCATTTTCGTTCCTGAATAATTATCAACAGGTGGAGGGATTCGATGAGATTCAAAATTACTGCATTGCTGGTATTCGCCATGATGACCCTGCTGCTTGCCGGCGCCTGCTCCAGGAAGGATGAGGCGACGCCCGCCAGGGGGAGCGGCGACACCATCAGGATCGGCTTCATGGGCGCCCTGACCGGTGACGTGGCCATGTTCGGCAAGCCGACCCTGGAGGGGATGCGGATAGCGGCCGACGAACTGAATGCCGGCGGCGGAGTTCTCGGCAAGAAGATTGAAATCGTCGAAGCGGATAACCGGGGCGACAAGCAGGAGGGGGCCTCGGTGGCCCAGAAACTGATCAACCGCGACAACGTCGTGGCGATCCTCGGTGATCCCACCACCGGCATCTCCAAGGTGGTGGCCCCCATAGCCCAGAAAGCTGGGGTCGTGCTCCTCTCGGCCGGGGCCACCGGACCGGGGCTGGTGGAGATCGGGGACAACATCTTCCGCAATACCCTGCTGGACAGCGTGGCCATTCCCGCCTGTATCGACTACTTCGCCAACCAGCTGGGGTATAAAAAGGTAGCCATCATCACCTCGGACAACAACGATTACAGCGTCGGTTTTTCCCAGACGTTCCGCGACGCGGCCAAGGCGAAGGGGCTTGAAATCGTGGCCGACGAGAAGATCAAGGACGGGGACAAGGATTTCAGCGGCCAGGTCACCAACATCAAGGCCAAAAATCCGGATGTCATATTCTTCTCCGGCTACTACACCGAGGGAGCTCTGATCATGAAGGAGGCCCGCAAGCAGGGGCTGAAGGCCAACATGTTCGGGGGGGACGGCCTCTTCTCGCCTGAGTTCATCAAGCTGGGCGGCGACTCGGTTGAGGGCTCCATGTCCGCCCTCGGCTTCTCCCCCGAGCAGGCCTCGCCCGAAACGGCCAAGTTCATCGAGGCATTCAGGAAGAAGTTCAACGGTGCCCTGCCCGGGCTCTTCGACGCCCAGGGGTATGACGGCCTGATGATGCTGGCCGATGCCATGAAGCGCGCCAAAAGCAGCGATCCCAAGCTGTTCAAGACCGCCCTGGCCCAGACCAGGAACTTCAGGGGTGTCTCCGGCACCATCACCATCCGTCCCAACCGGGAGCCGGTCAAATCCCCCCTCTGTCTGCTGACCATCAAGGGGGGCAAGTATGTGCTCAAGGCCAGGGTGCCGGTGAAGATGGACTGACTATCTTTCCTTGTATTTCTTGCAACTTTCAACGCCGCGGGGGAGAGCCCCTGCGGCGTTGCTGTTTCAGATGATGGAATTGGAACGGATGCGGCAAGATCCGTTTTTGGCGAGATTGCAGTTCGGTAGCCACCGGAAAGGGTGGGGTGTTACGAATGCATAAGCAAACGGTTCAAGCCCGAACAGCCCCACGGCCGCAACAATTTTTCAAACATCAACCCCAACCCGCGGCATCTCCGTCAGCCCGGCCGCAAGGGAATAGGAAATGATCGCTCCGGTCGGACAGTCCCGCCAGATCGCTTCACAGTGATGCGTCGAACACGGCTTTGTTCGTCGGGAATGTTTTGGCTACCCCGGCCATGATGGCCTCTTCCCGGGCGTTGAGCGGCTGAACCCGGGCGGGATCAGCCTTGAGAATCTCGTCAACCAGGTCACGATAATTGTTGAGTTGTGGTCCCATGGGGAGAGCGGCGTAGGTCGAGCCGGTCATGCACATCCCCAGCTCATCGGCCAGCGCCTGCTGGGAAAGACCGCGACGCTGCCGCAGACGGCGAATCTCTTCTCCACTCAGCAGGCTGGTTGCCGCACGGTAGGCGTCAGCCATCCGTTCCTGCAGCAATGCTGCGTCATGGATATCCGGCAGCTCCAGGCCGCAATCGGCGCACCTGTTAAGGCTGGCCGTAAACTAACATGGACTGATTATGGGGGCTTTTGCCAACCGGTCCCCGGCGGGCGGGAAAGCGGCGTTCGTGATGATGGGCGCATCATCATAACCGCCCGCATTTGGCGCGTTCCACGCGTATAGCCGCGTCGCTTGAGCCCGTTTGAAGAAATTGTTCATGTATATGCGTACGGCAAGCGGGCTGTCAAGCGGAAGGAATATGTGTGCTTGAGAGAATACGGGAATGGTGGGTCGGAGCATCGGAGAGGCGTTGTTTCTCGACAACGAAGTTTCTTCCGGAAAAGGAACATAATCCGGATTTGAGGGAAATCGAACTTCACGGTTGCTGTCTCCAAACCGGATATCCGGTCACTCCGGCGCTGCCCTTTCCCTTTACAGGCACATGAACAGGGGTATCCTTTTGATATAAGCACACTCCTGCTGATCAAGGAGGCCATATGAACGGCAGAGAAACCATAAACAGAACCATCATCCCGGAAAGCCTGCCCCCCTTTGCCAACCACCCCCTGTCGGACTTCAGCGACCCAGGACAGCGGGACGCCTTCGCCGCCGCCATCGGCCTCGTGCGCTCCCGGTTGGGACGGACCTGGCCGCTGTTCATCGACGGTCAAGAGGTCAGGACGGATGACCTGCTCCCCTCCGTCAATCCGGCCCGTCCTTCCGAACTTATCGGCCGGGCCTGTCTGGCCGGCATCGACCAGTTGAACCGGGCAATCGGGGCCGCCAATAACGCATTCCCCGCCTGGCGCGACACCGATCCCGCGGAGCGGGCCGCATACCTGTTCAGGGCCGCGGAGATCACCCGCCGCCGCGCCTTTGAACTCTCGGCCTGGCAGGTTCTGGAGATCGGCAAGCAGTGGGATCAGGCATACGCCGATGTTGCCGAGGCCATCGACTTCCTTGAGTACTACGGCCGGGAGATGGTCCGGCTGGCGGCGCCCCGCAGGCTCGGCAGCGCCGCCGGAGAGTCGAACCTGTACCTCTACGAGCCCCGGGGGGTTGCGGTGGTCATCGCTCCCTGGAACTTCCCCCTGGCCATCAGCATGGGCATGGCTTCGGCCGCCATGGTCGCCGGCAATCCGGTGGTTTTCAAGCCATCCAGCCTGACCCCCATCGTCGGCCATCACCTGGTGGAGATCTTCACCGAGGCCGGTCTGCCGGCCGGCGTGTTCAACTACGTTCCCGCTACGGGGAGTGCCGTGGGAGATCATCTGGTGGATCACCCGGACGTCAGCCTGATCGCCTTCACCGGTTCCCTCGATGTGGGACGGCGCATCATCGAGCGCGCCGCCCGGGTCCATGAGGGCCAGAGGAACATCAAGCGGGTCATCGCCGAGATGGGGGGAAAGAACGCCATCATCATCGATGGCACCGCAGATCTGGACATGGCCATACCCCATCTGCTCGCATCCGCCTTCGGCTTCCAGGGGCAGAAGTGTTCCGCCTGTTCGCGGGTCATTGTCCTGGACGAGCTGCACGACCGGTTCACAGAGCGGCTGCTGGAAGCTGCCGGGGGGTGGAGGATCGGCCCGGCCGAAGATCCCTCCTTCCGGATGGGCGCGGTGTGCGAGGCTGCTGCCCAGAAGAGGATTCTGGATTACGTCGAACTCGGCAGCCGGGAGGGGACCCTGCTCTACTCCAGCCCGGTTCCCGACGGCGAGGGATACTGGACACCGCTGACCATCATCGGCGGCATCACTCCCGAGCACCGCATCGCCCAGGAGGAGATTTTCGGACCGGTGCTGGCGGTCATGCGCGTACGCGATTTCGACCAGGCGATCCAGTGGGCCAATTCCACCCGGTTCGCCCTTACCGGCGGAATCTTCAGCCGCACCCCGGAGCATCTGGAACGGGCCCGTCGCGAATTCCGGGTGGGCAACCTCTATCTCAACCGCAGGATCACCGGCGCCCTGGTGGAACGCCAGCCTTTCGGAGGCTCGGCTATGTCGGGGCTGGGCGGCAAGGCGGGCGGCCCCGACTATCTGGCGCACTTCATGGACCCGCGGGTGATCACGGAAAACACCACGGTCCGGTGAAAGTGAAGGGAAGCGCATGTATTTGGTCGCTTACGACTTGAGTCTTTACAATAAATGAGCAGACCTGAACGGCAATAGAACGCGGCTTCTCGCAGATGCAGCGGATTGACACGGATTATCTTCAGCATGCGAATACAGATGTCTTATCAGCGTAAATCCGTTCGAATCCGGCCTTTGCCGCGTGCCATTGCCTTTGATTTTATCCTGATTGGTTCCGGCTTGTCCGGCTTAGGTGGGCAATGGTCGGTCCCTGGGGGAATGAAAAACCAGCGCGGGATGTGATCCGGATTACATGGGAAGGGAAAAATTGACTTTTCACCGGAGAGGGCGTTCCGCTATACTCTGAAACGCCCGGGCCGAGGCATGCAAGGCATGAAATGTCCGGATTCACAACAACACAAATTTGCATTCATGATGACGCCGTAGAGACGCATTGCAATGCGTCTCTACGGCAATCTGACGATGCAACCCGGAATAAGGAGCCTCCGCCATGGCCGACCAGACCCAGCTTCAGAGAATTTTCCTCAGCAGGGGATTTTCCGACTTCTGCTGGATCGAACCCGGGGAAATCGTGGTAGCCCAATGGGTGCGCATGAAATACATGTTCGGCTGCGACAGTTACGGTTCGGCCTCATGCCCCACCGACATCATTTCGCTGGATGACAGTCGCAGGTTCTTCGACGAATACCGCCTCGGAACCCTTTTCCGTTTTTCCCACAATTTCAGCGATCCAGAAGAACAGGATATGCGGTCGCGGAAGCTGAACCGTTCCCTTCTCGAACTGGAGCGTTCGGTGTGCGACGCCGGCTATTACAAGGCCTTCATGCTCCTGATCGACAGCTGCAACCTCTGCCGCGAATGCGCGGGAGGCCGCGCCGCCTGCCGCAACAAGAAAATGGGCCGGCCCCACCCCGAAGGACTGGGGGTGGATCTTCCGGCAACCGTTTCCAAATACGGCTATTCCATGGCTATTCCGGGTGATGGGGAGGGGAGGACGAGCTACTACTCCATGCTGCTGATTGAGTAGTTCCTGAATCCGGGTAACATCAGGATCTTGCAAAACCGGACGAATGACATGCCATCCCTTATGGCGGGGTGGCCGTTTTCGGAAGTTATGCAGGAGAGTCTAAATGGGTCGTTGTTTCACCGCAGCGAGTTGATGATGCTCTCGCAGACCCCCTCGTGGGTGAGTTCGGAGCAGTCGATAACCAGATCGGCATAGCGCGAGTAGAGCGCGCATCGTTCCTCATACAGGTCAGCGAAACTCTGGCCGGGGCGTTTCGCGATCCCCCTCGTATCCAGACTCAGATCCCTTGCTTCAAGCACGGCCAGATCAACCCTGAGATAGCAGATGACTCCGTTACTCCCCAGATGCTCCATGGCCGGCCGGCTGTAGACCGCGCTTCCTCCCGTGGCGATGACGTGATTTGCGCATTGCAGTCCCAGAAGAATCCGTTCCTCGATCCGGCGCAACTCCAGGTAGCCGTGGGAATCGAGGATGCTTTGTAGTGAGCGTTGTTCGGCGGTCTGGATCAGCAGGTCGGTGTCGACGAAATCACGCGCAGTCAGTTTGGCGAGCAGCACCCCGGCGGTGCTCTTCCCCGAGCCGGGCATGCCGATCAGGACGATGTTGGACGCTTCCGTGCTGCCCATTGGTCTCCTCCCGCTATTACGTTTCTGCGTTATTAATAAGCCTCTCGCAGATTATACCCGCATAAGCCGATGCCTTATGGATTATTGATCCCATGTCAGCGCCGGCGGGAGCGCGGTTCTCTCTTCAGCTTCTGCCTGAACTCCCACGGCGGCACGGGGTTGGCGCTGCGCCAGAGTCCCCTGTGGCTGGCGCGAGCCTGGTATTCCGCCTCGATGTAGTCTGATGCGTACGGGCCGGACAGGTACCGGCGGTAAGCCCAGGCCATCCCCTCGGACAGCATTTCGCGGTTGATATCCCGGCCCGAATAACGTATGACAGCCACCGCCCGCCGGTACTCGTCGCTCTCCACAACCTCCGCCGAGACCTCCCTCCCCATGATCTTGAACATCAGGGTTCGTCTGGCGACTCCTCCGAACGGTTGCCCCGGCGAATCGGGCCCGCCGGCCTCGGGCGCGTCGATACCGTACAGGCGGACCTTGAAGCGGCTCTGTGCGCGGGTTGCCAGCAGTATCGTATCGCCGTCGTACACCGCGCGCACCATCCCCTCGACGACCGGTCCGGCAAGAACCTCGCCGTTTGTCAGCAGGAGTAACGATAGAGCCAGCAGGAGACGTTTCATGATTCGTATCCAGGTAATTGGGCTGAAGGCTGAAGGAAAACACAACGTTTTTACACCAGCCCCCCGGAATAGTTGAACTCGGTCGTTCCGGGAATCGAGCGGCCGGCCCTGAAGGCAGCCATGATGTCGGCCCAGGCCTCACGTTTTGTCTGCCGCAGGTCGATGAGATACGAAACACACCCCTTCCGCCGCAGTTCGTTCCGTCGCCCGGCCAGGGAAAACGGCTGGGAGGCGATGATCGTCTGCAGGCCGTCACGGGTAATGACGCAGTACTCCTCCCCCCGGTCCGATTGCAGGGGGATGTTGCTGCGCACATCCTTCATGCGGACCTTGGTGGTCATGACCGGCAGGGGGGCATGGACGATGACCCGGCGCTCGATGTTCACCCGCGCCGTCAGCAGATCTTCCAGGTTGTCCGCGTCGTCTTCGATGTAAAGCGTTACGCTCTCCGCGCCGAGTTCCATCCAGGAAAGAAGGGCCTGGCTGTTGAGGGTGAAACAGCGGTGCCAGGTGGAGACATGGATCCCCTCCAGCTTTTTCAGCAGGGCGAAATGGGAGAGGTTAGCGGTCTCGAAAAGGCGGAATCCGGCGCCGTGCAGTTGTCTGACCGTGTCGCGGTAGAGCGGAATATCCCGGTCGAAGATGATGAAGGGGAGCTGCCAGATGATCCGTTCCTCGGAACCGCGCATTCTGGGAACGACCGAGGGGAGCTGGTGGATGGCCGCCCTGTGGAGGGGGAGGATGGTCCGGTCCGCACCCGACTGGAGAGGGAAGCGCCAATCCCGCGCGTTGTCCATGATCACGTACAGGGTTTCCCGCCCGCCGGACTGGTGAATCACCTCTTCCCGGGGCCTCATTACATCCCGCAGCGCAGCCGTTTTGGCTGCGGCGACGCTCTCCCGCAGGGTGTTGAGCGAGACCCTGGCGGAGAGTTCGGCGTACAGTCCGGCGCGGATCTCCCGGAAAGTCGCGGCGGGAATGAGTACGGATGGGAAATCGGGGGCTTCCAGGGATTCCAGGCGGAACGGGGCTTCTCCTGTTTTGGCGAACTGCGCCTGCAATACCTGCCGCATGTCAGCGGTGCGCGCCGGTTCCAGTTCCCCCATGGTGAACGCCATCTCGAACCGGGAGCCGGCAACTTCGGCGGTGATGAGCAGGGTATGGCCTGTCCCATTCAGGGGCTTCCCGCCATCGGCGGCGTTTCCGGTCTCAATGGCTGTCGTGGAGGGAACGAGGGACAGCCTGAGCCCGCAGGGGAGTTTTTCCATCCCCACCGCATCCAGCCGCCGCAGGCAGGCATTTTCGCTGATCGTGAAGGAGTCCCTTGAGGAAACCTTGTAGACCGCGTCTCCCGGCTCGAATCTGAAGGGGGTTTCCACCTCTGCCAGGCTTCCGGCGCGAACCTCCATCACCTTTTTGCGGTTATGGTAGAGCTCCCGCACGGTCCAGGCCTGGCCAGCCATGTCGCTTTTGGGCTGGGCGCGCAGGCGGTCGCCCACGTATAAGGCGTCACGGGTCTCGAAAGAGAGCCTGTTGCCTCTTACCCCCTTGATCAGCCCCACAAACCGTCCGGTGCCCCCCTTCTGCCAGGGGTTGGCGATGTCGTCCGGCTGCTGCGAGGCGAGGAAACCCCTGGTGGGGGTCCGTCCGAACGAGTATTTCAGCAGTTCCTTGGCCTCCGCGAGCGCTTCTTTCCGCGAACGCTCCGGCGCGTCCAGTGCCAGCCGGTAGGCCTGTACCACGCCGGCCACGTATTCCGCCGACTTCATCCGCCCCTCGATCTTGAGGGAGGCGACCCCGGCATCAATGATCTCCGGCAGCAGGTCGATGGCCGACAGGTCGCTGGTGGAAAAGAAGTACCCCTGCTTGCCCCGGTGGCTGTAGAGGCGGCGGCAGGGCTGGGCGCAGCGTCCCCGGTTGCCGCTGTGCCCCCCCAGGTAGGAGGAGAAGAAGCACTGTCCGGAGATGGAGAAGCAGAGCGCTCCATGGACGAAGATCTCGATCTCTAGCGGCGTCGCGGCGGCGATGGCCGCGACCTCATCCACGGCGAGCTCCCGCGCCAGCACCACCCTCCGAAAGCCCAGCTCCTCCAGAATCCTGACGCCGGGCGTGTTGTGGATGGTCATCTGGGTGGAGGCGTGCAGGGGGATGGAGGGAAAGTGGTTGCGGACCAGACGCGCCACCGCCAGATCCTGCACAATCACACCATCGACGCGCATCCCCGCCAGGGCAGCCAGGGTTTCCACCAGCTGGGGCAGCTCCCGATCCTTCACCAGGGTGTTGAGGGTGACGTAGATCCGTCTGCCGTGGGCATGGGCGTAGGCCAGCATCTTCTCTATCTGGGGCAGGGTGAAGTTTTTCGCCCTGGCCCTGGCCGAGAACTCCCGCAGTCCGGCGTAGACGGCGTCGGCCCCCTTTTCCATGGCGGCGAAGAAGGATTCCAGGGAACCGGCGGGGGCAAGCAGTTCGGGTTTTTTATCGGTCTTGTTCATGGATACAGATTTCTGTTCGGAATATTTGCACATTATATCGTCATCCATAAAAGATAACACGCTGGCGGATGCTGGCGGAAATATAAATGCCAAAAACAAGAATCGCTCCTGTTTGGAGCGATTCCGGTTCTGGATATCCAGCAGTCACTTTTTATTTCAGATGCTTCCCCACCAGTGCCTCGGCGATGCGCACCGCGCTGACCGCGCCGAGCCGGACGTTGTCGGCCGCAGCCCAGAGGTTGAGACCGTTGTCGATGGAGTCATCCTCCCTGATTCTCCCTACCTGGACCAGATCCTGGCCTGCGGCATCGGATACCATGGGGTAGAGCCGGTCCGACGGGTCGTCCAGAAGTTCGCAACCGGGCGCATGGCTGATCAGTTCCCTGGCCTGGGCAGCGTCGATCTTTCTCTCCGTCTCGACATTGATCGACTCGCAGTGACCGTAAAAGACCGGAATCCGGACCGCCGTGGCGGTAATCCCCATGTCCGGTCCGAGAAGCCTGCGGGTTTCGTCCACCAGTTTCATCTCTTCGCTGGTGTAGGCATTGTCATTGAAAGACCCCACCTGGGGCAGGCAATTGAAGGCGATGCGGTGGGGATAGACCTGGCTTTCGGGCATGCGGGCGTTGAGGAGTTCGAGCACCTGCCCGTGCAACTCTTCGATGGCCCTTTTGCCGCTGCCGGATACGGAGTGATAGGTGGAAACCACGACACGCCTGATGGTCCCGAAATCGTGAAGCGGTTTGAGGATCGTTGCCATCTGGATGACGCTGGCCGCGGGTACGGCGATGATCCCCCTGGCGTTGAAACCTTCTATGGCCTGGAGATTGACATCCGGCGCCACCAGGGGAACCGTCGGGTCCATGCGCCATGCGCCGGATGTGTCGATGCAGACCGCTCCCGAACTCCAGGCATAGGGGCAGAAGAGCAGGGACAGTCGGCTCTCCGCCGAGAAAAAGGCGATATCGATCCCCTTGAACGAGTCGTGTTTCAGCTCCCGGACCGCCGGGGAGTCTTCGTCGGCTCCGGGAGAACCGGACAGGAGCGTGACTTTCCCGACGGGAAAATCACGCTCCTCAAGGCATGCGATTATCTGTTCACCGGTAACGGTGGTCGCTCCTACTACGGCTATGTTCCACTTTTTTTTCTGCAAGCGTGATACTCCCCTACCTGTCCAGCAGAATCCGCAGCATGCGGCGCAGCGGTTCGGCGGCGCCCCACAGCAACTGGTCGCCGCAGGTGAAGGCCGAGATGTACCGGGGACCCTGCCTCATCTTGCGCACCCGGCCGATGGGTACGGTCAGGGTTCCGGAAACCGCCGCCGGCGTCAATCTGGCCAGGGTTTCGGCCTTGGTGTTGGGCACCAGGTCCACCCACTGGTTGTCATTCGCGATCAGGTTTTCGATCTCCTCGATGGGGAGATCCCTGTTGAGCTTGATGGTCAGGGCCTGGCTGTGGCAGCGCATGGCGCCGACCCGCACGCAGAGGCCGTCAACCGGAATGGGGGTGGCGGTTCCCAGGATCTTGTTGGTTTCCACGAATCCCTTCCACTCCTCGCGGCTCTGGCCGTCCTCAACCTCGCTGTCGATCCAGGGGAGCACGTTGCCCGCCAGAGGATAGCCGAACGCCTTGATGGGGAGGCTGTCGCTGCGCATGGTTGCGGTGACCTGGCGGTCGATGTCCAGAATGGCGGAGGAAGGGGTTGCGAGCTGATCAGCCACGCAATCCCTCAGGACGCCCATCTGGTTGAGCAGTTCGCGCATGTTGGGGGCGCCGGCGCCCGATGCGGCCTGGTAGGTCATGGAGGAGACCCATTCCACCAGTCCGGCGCGGAAGAGGCCGCCCATCGCCATGAGCATCAGGCTGACGGTGCAGTTGCCGCCGATGAAGTCCTTCTGGCCGTTGGCCAGCGCGGCGTCGATCACGTTGCGGTTGACCGGGTCGAGCACGACGACCGATGCGGGCTCCATGCGCAGCGTGCTGGCGGCATCGATCCAGTATCCCTGCCACCCCTGCCGGCGAAGTTCGGCGTGGGCCTTGGAGGTATAGCCGCCCCCCTGACAGGTGACGATGATGTCCTGCTGCTTCAGTTCCTCGTAGTTGTAGGCGTCGATCAGAACGCCCCTGTTCATGGGGGCCGGCTGGCCCTGCTGGGAGGTAGTGAAGAAGAGCGGTTCAATACCTTCGAAATCGTTTTCCTCCCGCATGCGCTGAAGGAGCACCGAGCCAACCATGCCACGCCAACCGACCATTCCGACTTTCATCGTTGCCTTCCTTTTCCTGAATTAGAATATTGTCCGCGATCAGAGCGCGGCAATTATCGCGTCGCCCATCTCCCCCGTGGTGACCAGTTTCTCACCCGGCCTCCTCTGGTGGATGTCATGGGTGCGGTATCCATCGTCAAGCACCCGTGCCACCGCGTTGTCAATGGCGTCCGCGGCCTCGGTGAGGCCGAAGGAGTACCTGAGCATCATGGCCGTTGAGAGGATCTGGGCAATGGGATTGGCGATTCCCTTCCCCGCGATGTCCGGAGCCGAACCACCTGACGGCTCGTACATGCCGAAGGCTCCATCGGCCAGCGAAGCGCTGGGAAGCATCCCCAGGGAGCCGGTCAGCATGGCTACCTCGTCGGAGAGGATGTCACCGAACATGTTTTCGCAGAGAATGACGTCGAACTGTTTGGGCCGCCTGACAAGCTGCATGGCGGCATTGTCCACGTACATGTGGGAAAGTTCCACTTCGGGGTATTCCCTGGAGATATTGGTGACGATTTCGCGCCAGAGTACCGAAGTGGAGAGCACGTTGGCCTTGTCTATGGAACAGAGCCTTCCGGCGCGCTTCCGGGCCGCCTGGAACGCCACGTGGGCAATGCGTTCGATTTCGGGGACGCTGTAGCGGATGGTATCGACCGCGACCCTTGCGCATCCCTCTCCCTCGATCCCCTTGGGCTGGGAGAAATAGCTGCCTCCGGTCAGTTCGCGCACCACCAGGACGTTGAAGCCGCCCTCAATGACCTCTTCCCTGAGGGATGAGGCGCCTGTCAGCGAGGGGAAGATGATGGCGGGACGGAGGTTCGCGTACAGGCCGAAAATTTTGCGGAGTGGCAGCAGCGCTCCGCGCTCCGGCTGCTCCTCCGGCGGCAGGGTTTCCCATTTGGGGCCGCCGACGGAGCCGAACAGTATGGCATCCGAGTCCCTGCAGATGCTCACGGTGGATTCGGGCAGGGCCCTTCCCTCGTTGTCGATACCTGCGCCACCCACGTTGGCGCGCGTTCTTTCGAAGGTTACGCCGAACTTCTTCTCGACGGCGTCCAGAACCTTGAGCGCCTCCGCCATGACTTCCGGTCCGACACCGTCTCCCGGCAGAACCGCAACCTTATAACTATTTGACATGACAGCTCCTTTTGATTGATTGTCCACCTCTTCTCCCCGAATCAAAAAGACATGTCATCACACATACGGATATAAAGAACAGAGAGGAAAACATCTTTGGCAATCGTAATTTCAAGCCCCGTCTCTTGCGGGAGCCCGCGGCTTTCCGGCGTTACGGAATCAGGGATAAAACAAACGGGGCGGTTGTGCCAACCGCCCCAGGCCTTGCATTATACCAGATACGGGAACGCAGATTCAGTATACGGTCAGATCTCTCAGCAGCCGGCCTTTTCCCTGAGGATTGCGGTTTTGTCGGTCCTCTCCCAGGTGAATTCCGGCAGTTCGCGGCCGAAATGGCCGTAGGCGGCAGTCATTTTGTAGATCGGACGCAGCAGGTCGAGCTGTTCGATGATGGCGCGGGGACGCAGGTCGAATGCCTCGCGCACCAGTTCGGCAAGACGTGATTCCGGCAATTTGCCGGTTCCGAAGGTGTGCACCATGATTGAAACGGGCTGGGCCACGCCGATGGCGTAGGCCACCTGCACTTCGCAACGGTCGCACAGCCCGGCGGCGACCAGGTTTTTGGCCACGTAGCGGCCCATATAGGCGGCCGAACGGTCGACCTTTGAGGGGTCCTTGCCGGAAAATGCGCCGCCGCCGTGACGTCCCATGCCGCCATAGGTATCGACAATGATCTTGCGGCCGGTCAGACCGCAGTCGCCCATGGGGCCTCCCACGACGAAACGGCCGGTGGGATTGACAAAATAGCGGGTGGCGGAGTCAAGCAGTCCGGCCGGGATAACCTTCCTGATCACCTCTTCGATGATTCCCTCCTCGATCTGCTTGTGGGTGACGTCCGGCGCATGCTGGGAGGAAACCACTACGGTATCGATGCGGGCAGGTTTGCCGTCCACGTATTCCACCGAAACCTGGGATTTGGAGTCGGGACGCAGAAAAGTCAGCAGCCCTGCCTTGCGCACATCCGCCAGCTTTTTCACCAGCTGATGTGAGAGCTGGATCGGCATCGGCATCAGTTCGGGGGTCTCGTTGCATGCGTATCCGAACATCAGCCCCTGGTCGCCGGCTCCCTGCTCCTTGAACAGGCCGGCGCCCTCGGTAACGCCCTGTGAGATATCCGGTGACTGCTTGTCGATGGAGGTCAGTACCGCGCAGGTTTCATAGTCGAACCCCATGGCCGAATCGTTGTACCCGATCTCCTTGATGGTTTCGCGAACCGTGGAAGGGAAATCCACGCTGGCTGAGGTTGTGATCTCTCCGGCGACGACCACCATTCCGGTGGTCACCATGGTTTCGCAGGCAACGCGGGCTTTCGTGTCCTGTTTCAGTATTGCGTCAAGTACGGCATCCGATACCTGGTCGGCGACCTTGTCGGGATGCCCTTCGGATACCGACTCGGAGGTAAAAATGTATTTTTCAGCCATGATGCGGGACTCCTCTCGTTACCAATCTGTATGTATTATTTTGTCAGCGGGGTGTTTTACATGCTTTCCCGCGTCCACCGGACTGCTAAATGTATCTGCAGGTGGCTGTTTTGTCAAGAAAAGATGCTTTCCGTAATCCATTATCAGAATTGAGATGTCGCTGTGGGTTGGGGGTAAAGGCAGGAGCGAACGTCTGGCGCTCTATCCCGACGCCAGGGTCAATGAGACGATTCGCTGTCGCTCTCGACGCAACGGTTCTCCTGGGGGGTGCGAACGGATTATGCCGGCCAATAGTTACAGCGCGTATTTCGTATATCCAGGCCGCCCTTATCCGGCAAGACCCTGAATGACTGCCTGAATCCATCGCTACGTGATTTCACTCGTGGTAATTCATGATTGCAACACGATACCGAGATTGGCCGCCACCTCCTGATAAACCTGCTGCGCATGGCTGCCGAACTGGACGAAAATGATCCGGTCGAATCCCCCCTTTGCCGTCTCCTCCCTGGCAATGGAAAGAGCGATCCGGGCGCCGTTGGCCATGGGATAGCCGTAGATTCCTGCGCTTATGGCCGGGAAGGCGATGCTGGTCAGGTTGTTCTCGCGGGCGACCCGAAAACAGTTGCGATAGGCGTTCTCCAGCAGTCCCGGTTCTCCCCTGTTCCCGCCATGCCAGACCGGCCCCACCGTGTGGATGACATGTTTGGCCGGAAGCAGGTACCCCTTGGTTATCTTGGCCTGACCAGTCGGGCATCCGCCCAGGGTGGCGCATTCGCGCACCAGATCCGGCCCGGCTGCCCTGTGGATGGCGCCGTCAACTCCGCCGCCACCAAGGAGCGAACTGTTGGCCGCATTGACAATGGCATCCACCGCAAGCTTGGTTATATCCGTTTGAATTAATTCAATCTTCGTCATCAGGCGCCTCCTTGAATCCAAATTCTACCAACTACACCTCTGATAGCATGTTTGCCGGATAATTCAATCCTGAATCAGTGACGCCGAAACGCTGCCGTGGCTGAAAAGCGGGGGCTGTACGCCAGCGTTATGATACCAACCACCCATTCTGCCTGTCCTCCGCAGGATTGCCGGAGGCGTGGAGACGCCATCGGATGCAGGCATTAAATCCATTTTTGCCATTTAATCCTGACGTATCAGGCTGATTCCTTCACATCTCCCCGCACACCGATGACGACTTCCCGGTAAGGGACCCGTTTGCCGGAGGCGGCCAGGGCCTGGCGGGTCGCGGCGGATATGCCTCCGCAGCAGGGGACTTCCATTCTCAGCACCGTCACGCTCCTGATGTCTGATTTGATGAACAGTTCGGTCAGTTTCCGTTGATAGAAGCTGTTGTCGTCCAGCTTGGGGCATCCCATCACCACGGCCCTCCCGTGGAGAAAATCCTCATGGTAACCGGCATAGGCCACGGGAACGCAGTCCGCGGTGACCAGAAGGTCAGCCCCCTGGAAGCAGGGGGCGCTGGTGGAGACCAGGGAGAGTTGTACGGGCCACTGTCCCAGCTGACTCCGGCGTTCCTCTCCGGGTTCGCGCTCAACGGCATCCCCACGTGGCGCGAAGGCCATGGCGCGGGTGCCGGGGCAACCGCCGTGCCGGTGATGGTGGCGTCCGGCAGCGGGACCGGGCTCCGAAATCGGCCCGGATTCGGCCAGGGACTCCAGATGCCGTTCCACCGCGGCTTCATCAAAGACATCGGCCTCGCGCTCCTCGATGGTGATGGCACCGAGCGGACACTCACCGAGGCAGGCGCCCAGCCCGTCGCAGAGGTTTTCCGCGGCCAGGGTCGCCTTGCCGTTGACAATCGTAATGGCGCCTTCGACGCAGGACGACGCGCACAAGCCGCATCCGTTGCATTTGTCGGGATCAATTTTTACAATCTTTCTTAACATGAAACGCTCTCCTCACATTTCAGGTATGTAAATGCCGTTCTTTTGTGCAAGTATGCCGGTATCGCTCAGCAGTATACATGACCCACGTCAAGGTTTTCCGCTTTTACTTTGCATCCGGCAATGCTTTGCTTTACATTTAAACTCGGGTTCATGGCCCCTGAAGAACGGATCGGGCGCCCGGCCGAACGCAGGCAGCCCCCAGCTACCGAATTTAGGATAATATCCGGAGAGTTGTGTGCCGACTATCCAGAAGACAAGCGACAATCAAACAATGAACCTGACCGATTCGCTGGGAAGAAAAATCAACTACCTGCGCCTGTCGATCACCGACCGCTGCAACATGCGCTGTTTCTACTGCATGCCCAGCGCGGGCATTGTGGACAAGGGACACAAGGCTGTGCTCCGCTATGAGGAACTGCTCCTGATATCCGAAGTTGCCGTGCGTCTGGGAATCGAAAAAATACGCGTAACCGGTGGGGAGCCGCTGGTAAGGCGCGGCGTGGCCGGCTTCATCGGGCGGCTGGCGGCCATTCCCGGCCTGCGCCAGCTGACCCTCACCACGAACGGCTCCCTCCTGGAGGAAATGGCCGCCGACCTTTACGCCGCCGGACTGCAGCGCCTTAACGTCAGCATCGACTCGCTCAACGCGGACACCTTCAGGAAAATCACCCGGGGAGGCGATCTGCGGAAGGTCATGGCCGGTCTGGACGAGGCCGAACGGGTCGGTTTTCCCCATCCCAAGCTCAACGTGGTGACCATGCGCGGCATCAACGATGCCGAGATCCTCGATTTCGCCGAGCTCACGCTGCACCGGGGCAACACGGTCCGCTTCATCGAGTACATGCCGGCGGTCAAGGAAAACGGCTGGCAACGCTACTGCATTTCCGGCAACGAGATCCTGGAAAGGATCGCCACGAAATACGACCTGGAAGAGGTGGACCGGGGGAACGTCTCCGGCCCCTCGCGTGACTTCCGCATTCCCGGTGCCCGGGGCGCGATCGGCATTATTACCGCGGTTTCCGGCCATTTCTGCAGCGAGTGTAACCGCATCCGGGTCACATCCACCGGCGAGGCGAGAGGATGTCTGTTCTCGGATGCCAAAATCGATCTGATGCGCTGGTTGCGGCCGTCCGATCCCGAAGGGCTGGAACGGGCGCTGAGGGAAGTGGTCATGACCAAACCGGAACGGCACGGTATCACCCGGGACGGCTACAGCCACAAGAATTTTACCATGTCCGGGATTGGAGGGTGAGATGCCGCACGTTGTGGCCACCTGCGTCAGCGCAGAAAAAGGTGAACGGAAGACACCGGTTGGGGAAGTGGTCCTGCGGGAGAACCACGGTATCGTGGGCGATGCCCATGCCGGCGACTGGCACCGGCAGGTGAGCCTGCTGGCTGTGGAGAGCGTGGAAAAGATGCGCCGCCTGGGCCTGGAAGTGGCGTCGGGCGATTTTGGCGAAAACCTCACCACGAGCGGGGTCGAACTGGTGGGCCTCCCCCTTGGCGCCCGCCTTCAGGTGGGGGAGACCGTCCTGGAAATCACCCAGATCGGCAAGGAGTGCCATACCCGGTGCGCCATTTATTACCAGGCCGGCGACTGCATCATGCCCAGGGAGGGCGTTTTCGCGAGAGTCATCACCGGCGGTGTCGTCCGGTCCATGGATGAGGTGCGGGTGCTCCCGCCGGAGTCCGGTCGGTAAGCGGGAATCAGCCCCCAAAGGCATTAAACCACTGAGCATACACAGTTTTTGTAAAAGTGTGATCTCAGTGGTTAAAAGCCGTTTCAGGCTCAGATCCGGCGCAGGAGCCGTTCCATCGTCCGCGCCAGGCCAACGGCGGCGGTACGGCTGTTACGGGCCAGGCGGATCAGTTGGGGGATGATACGCGGGCGACGCAGGATGACGCCGAGCACCTTCGCGGGGCGGATGCGCATGCCGTCGTCACAGAACTCGTCAATGCTGAAACCGAGCTCCTCGTTCCAGGGGTCGCTAATCACGCGCAGCGCCAGAAAGGGAATGCCGTGCGCCGCCGCGACCCTGGCCACGGCGGCGCTTTCCATTTCCACCACCGGATTGACGGCTCCGGAGGGCAACTTCTGCGCAAGGGAGCGTTTGTTGAGGATCTCGTCACTGGTGATGAAGGCGCCGCGGCGAATGGAAAGGGCGTCGGCAACGGCGTTACGGCCATAGAAGCCGACGGCGACCGTCTCCAATTCCGAGCCGCTCCAGTGCAGCACCTGTTCGGCCATGACCGCATCCCCCACCTTCAGGCCTTCCAGCACGGCCCCCCCGAACCCCGCCGAAATCATCAGATCCGGCTCTGCGGCAGCCAGGGTCGATGCGCCCCATCCAGCGTTGAGCATGCCCATGCCGGCCTCCAACAGGGTAACCTCATGGCCGGCAAGCCGGATGCGGTAGCTTTTGCGGCCGCCGGGCAGCGACGTTTCCAGGCACTCCGCCCGCTGCATGACAGCCCCGCTCTCTTCGGGCATGGCCGTAATTATCACGATCTTCATGGGAGATACAGACTCCTCCGGTCCATAGGTTTTTTTGGGCAGAGTACAACGATTTGCTGTTTTCATCCAAGAGCAAACAGTATTTGAACGAAATGCTGGACAAATTGTTCAGCATGAATTATATTTCGAATTCGCACTTGCGGAGAGATGTCCGAGCGGTTGAAGGAGCACGCCTGGAAAGCGTGTGTACGTCAAAAGCGTACCGAGGGTTCAAATCCCTCTCTCTCCGCCATTTATTTTTTTATAGGTTAAAGACATTGCAGGTGGATATGATAGCCGGGCCTCGCGCAACGACAAGCCGCAAACCCCGCCAGGTCCGGAAGGAAGCAACGGTAGCGGCCCTCGCCGTGTGCCGCGGGCAAGCCCGGCTATCATATCCACCTGCAACTTGTTTTTGAGGCGGATTAATTTTCAACCAACGCGATTGCGCATGACTCACCCCACCCATCATACAGACGGGACGTCGGGGCGACAGATGACCTGCGAGGTTTGATCTCTTGACCAACGGCACGCACTACGAAGTCCTGGCCAGGAAATACCGTCCCCAAACCTTTTCGGAACTGACCGGCCAGGACCATGTCAGCCGCACCCTTCAGAACGCCATCGATTCCGGCCGCATAGCCCATGCGTTCCTCTTCACCGGCGCCCGTGGCGTCGGCAAGACCAGCATGGCCCGCATCCTGGCCAAGACCCTGAACTGCGAGCGCGGCGTTTCCCACGAGCCCTGCAACGTCTGCCCCACCTGCGTCGAAATTACCAGGGGAACGTCCACGGATGTCTTTGAAATCGACGGCGCCTCCAATACCGGCGTGGACGATATCCGCGAACTGCGTGACAACGTCAAGTATCTCCCCTCCCACAGCCGGTTCAAGATTTTCATCATCGACGAAGTTCACATGCTTTCCACCAATGCGTTCAACGCCCTGCTGAAGACGCTGGAAGAGCCGCCGGACCACGTCAAGTTCATCTTTGCCACCACCGAACCCCACAAGCTTCCCGTCACCATACTGTCACGCTGCCAGCGCTTCGATTTCAAGCGCGTGCCGCTGGCAAAGATCGTCGCATACCTGAGGCAGATTGCCGACAGGGAGCAGATCTCCGTCAGCGATTCGGCGCTGGCCCTGATCGCCCGCAAGGGGGACGGCAGCATGCGCGATTCCCTGACCGCCTTCGATCAGGTGCTGGCATGCTGCGGCAGCAGCATAACCGACGAGGATGCGGTCACGCTGATCGGCGCCGTTGATCGCAGGCTTCTGGCGGACGCTTCGGCCGCAATTTTCGGCAGGGATACTCAGGCCGTGCTGGCGTGCGTCAAGCAGGTGGACGAGGTCGGCTACAACCTGCGGCAGTTCTGCCAGGAACTGATCGAGCTTCTGCGCCATCTGCTGGTGGTCCGGTCCGTAAAAAAACCGGAAGAAATCCTTGACCTCTCCCAATCGGAGCTGGATGAGTTGCGCCGCCAGGCGGAGGATCTTTCGATCCAGGACATACAGCGCAGGCTGACGCTACTGCTCAAGGCCGACGCCGAGATGGCCCTTGCCAGCTTTCCCCGGCTGGTGCTGGAACTGGCGCTGCTCAAGGCGGCAACCATGGAGCCCGTTATCCCCATCCATGAACTGCTGGAGAAGCTCAAGGTCATGGAGACGAGCGCAGTGCATACCCCTCCGCTCCCCTGGGACTCCGGACGTCCCGCGCCGGCCAGCGCGCGCCAGCCCCAGGATCCGCCCAAAAGTCAGCAACACACGCGTCGCACGGAGCCGGCATCTCCCAACGGCGCCCCGGCCGGGGAGGCGGAACGCCCAGCAAAACCGTCGTGGGAACGCTTCGTCTCGTTCGTATGCGGGAAAAACCCCGCCATCGGCTCGGTGCTGGAGCATGGCAGCCCCCTGAAACAGGAAAGGGGGGTGATGGAGATCGGTTTTCCCGAGGGAAGCTATTACCTGGTGAGCCTTCAGGATGTGGAATCCATCGCCGAAATCAAGGCGCTGGCCGATGAATTTACCGGAGAAGCGACGGTTGTCCGGATAGTAGCCATCGGCAAGGCCGTGGATGATACGCCTTTGTCCCTGGTGGAAAAAAAAAAGAACGACCATGAACGGCGCCAGGAAGAATTGAGGCAGGAGGTGGCCGAACACCCGGTAATCAAAGAGGCGCTGCGGGTATTCGGAGGCGCCATTACCGAGATCCGCGAGGCCTGACAGGATTTATCGAGCAAAAAAAGAGAATCAAATTAATATGTTCCACAGGAGGACGGCATGTCTAAAGGTTTGGCAAGCATCATGAAGCAGGCTCAGATGATTCAGAACAAAATGGCGAAACTGCAGGAAGAAGCCGAACTGAAAACGGCCGAATGCACTTCCGGCGGCGGAGCCGTGGCCGTAACGGTAAACGGAAAGAATCAGATACTTTCACTGACAATAAAAAAAGAGGCGGTTGACCCTGAAGATGTGGAAATGCTTCAGGACTTGATCGTAACCGCGGTCAACGAGGCGCTGAAAAAAGTGCATGCGGAATTGTCGGAAGAAATGTCTAAAATTACAGGAGGAATGAGCATCCCGGGACTCTTCTGATAAGGGTCGCAGGGTGACATACATTTTAGCCATATAATATTTTAATCGGACACCGGTCGTTAGGTTTTTCGTTTGACTAATCTGTTCGGTTCGGTTAACAGATATATTACGTTATTATGACAACGTTTCATCAACACGCATTTTTTCAGGGTACCGTGTTCATTCATAACCAGCACAATGACATGAACAGGTCGAGGCGGTAATATCGGCCCGGACATGTGACGCATTCCAGACGGCTTCCGCTTGCTGCCCGCGGTTTCGGGCGCTTCATTGCTGCAGACCGGATGATGTTCGCCCCGTACATCTGGTATGACATTACCCAGGCGGCGGACTCGGGCGCGAGGCCCGGCTTATCTTTCAGGCGTCACTATCCGGGATTGCTGTTACCGGCCCCAGCAATATGCGGACGGATTGCATTGAAATCATATTGCGCTTTTCACACATGACAGCCCTTCAGGAGGGGGCGTTTTTTTTTATGTCCGACGCGATCCCAAAAAACCGTTTTACTGATTCGTTGGGAGACACATGCTGACCAGGACTCCCTCTTTTTCGAGACTGATCGGGGAGTTGAAAAAACTGCCCGGCGTGGGTGAACGCACGGCTCTCAGGCTTGCGTTTCATCTGCTTAAATCCCCTGAAAATCTGGCCACGCTGTCGGAATCGCTGGTGGAGGTCAAGAACAGGGTGCATCCCTGTTCCATCTGTTTCGCCATTACCGAGGATGATCCCTGCGCCATCTGTTCGGGGGGACGCGACGGAAACATCATTTGCGTGGTTGAGAATTCCCAGGATCTGATGGCGCTGGAACGGAGCAACGCCTTCCATGGCACCTATCATGTGCTGGAAGGGGTGATATCTCCACTTTCGGGAATCGGTCCCTCGGATCTGAGAATCGCCGAACTGCTGAAACGGGTAAGCGGGGGAGAGGTCAGCGAAGTGGTTATCGCGACAAATTTTACGGTGGAAGGGGAGGCAACGGCGTTGTACCTGGCCAAATTGCTCAAACCCCTCAACATAACGGTTTCACGACTGGCCCACGGCATCCCGCTCGGCAGCGACATCGAGTATGTGGACGCGGCAACGGTCCAGTGGGCGCTGCAGGGGAGAAACCAACTGTAATATAATAACAATCCCGGATTTCATCACTTGTTAATAACAAAATATGTTGCATAATTAATATTTATCCAAACAACACAGGGCACGCAAAACAAAGTAATTCAGATCATATGGTTCATTCCATACATTTATTGAGGAGGAAGTAATGAGCAGAAGAATGGTAACCATTGACGGCAACACCGCTGTCGCCCACGTGGCCCATGCTACGAACGAGATCATCGCCATCTACCCCATTACGCCGTCGTCCAACATGGGCGAAATTTCGGACGCCAAGAGCGCGGCCGGAGAGAAGAACATCTGGGGAACCGTGCCGTCCGTAACCGAGATGCAGTCCGAGGCGGGTGCGGCAGGCGCGGTACACGGGGCGCTGCAGTCAGGAGCCCTGACCACCACCTTTACCGCCAGCCAGGGACTTCTGCTGATGATCCCCAATATGTACAAGATCGCAGCGGAGCTGACCTCGACGGTTTTCCACATCTCGGCCCGCGCCGTTTCCGCCGCTGCACTCAACATCTTCGGCGACCACTCCGACGTCATGTCCTGCCGCTCCACCGGCTGGGCAATGCTCTGCGCCAACAACGTTCAGGAAGTCATGGATTTTGCCCTGATCGCCCAGGCCGCCACGCTACGCGCGCGCGTGCCCTTCATCCACTTCTTCGACGGATTCCGTACTTCCCATGAGCTGCAGAAGGTCGAGGAGCTGACCTTTGACGACATGCGCGCCATGATCGACGACGACCTCGTCAACGCCCACCGCGGCCGCGCCCTCTGTCCGGACCGCCCCGTTATCCGCGGCACATCCCAGAATCCGGATGTCTACTTCCAGACCCGTGAAACCGTAAACCCCTACTACGCTCCCTGCATCGACATCGTGCAGAGCGAAATGGACAAACTGGCCAAACTGACCGGCCGCCAGCACAGAGTGGTGGAGTACGTGGGCGCGCCGGACGCCGACCGGGTCTTGGTGGTCATGGGCTCAGCCGCCGACACGGTTCAGGAAGTAGCGGGAATGCTGAACAACAGCGGCGAGAAGGTCGGCGTCGTCAAGGTGCGCCTCTATCGGCCCTTCCCGGCTGACGCCTTTGTTGCCGCCATTCCCAAGACGGTCAAAAAGATTGCCGTCCTCGACCGCACCAAGGAGCCGGGGGCACTGGGCGAGCCGCTCTATCTCGACGTTCGCGCCGCCATCGCCGAAGCCCTGGCCGACGATCCCGCCCTGTTCGCCGCTCCTCCGGTCATCGTCGGCGGCCGTTACGGCCTCGGCTCCAAGGAATTCACCCCGGCCATGGCCAAGGCGGTGCTGGACAACCTGAAAACCGACCGGCCGAAGAGAAACTTCGTGGTCGGCATCACTGAGGACGTGACCAACTGCAGTCTGGATTTCGACCCGGCCTATTGCTCTCCCATGGAGGGCATCTATCAGGCCATGTTCTTCGGCCTCGGTTCCGACGGCACCGTCGGTGCCAACAAGAACACCATCAAGATCATCGCCGAAACCACGGACAACTTTGCCCAGGCCTACTTCGTCTACGATTCCAAGAAGGCCGGCTCCATCACCACCTCCCATCTGCGTTTCGGCAAACATCCGATCCACTCTCCATATCTGATCGACAACGCCGATTTCGTCGCCTGCCACAACTTCTCGTTCCTCGAGAAGTATGACATGCTCGGCAAGATGAAATCCGGCGGCACCTTCCTCCTCTGTTCGCCCTTCGAGCACGACGAGGTCTGGGACAGGATGCCGGTCGAAGTGCAGCAGCAGATCATCGACAAAAAACTGAAATTCTACGTCATCAACGCCGTCAAGCTGGGCGAGGAGATCGGGCTGGGCGCGCGCATCAACATGATCATGCAGGCCGCCTTCTTCAAGATTTCCAGCATAATCCCCATCGACATGGCCGTGGAGGAGATCAAGAAGGCCATCAGGAAGAGCTACGGCAAGAGGGGCGACAAAGTTGTGGCCATGAACTTCTCCGCCGTTGAAGCGGGCCTCAGCAATATCTTCGAGGTCAGCGTTCCGGCAACTGCTACCAGCGCGCTCAGGATTCCGCCGCCCGTTCCGTCCCACGCGCCGCAGTTCGTACAGGAAGTAACGGCCGAGCTGATCGCGGGGCGCGGAGATTCAATTCCGGTTTCCGCCATGCCGGTGGACGGAACCTTCCCGACCGCAACTTCCCAGTATGAAAAACGCAACATCGCCGTGGAGATTCCGGTGTGGGACGAAAAGCTGTGCATCCAGTGTACCCTCTGCTCCTTCATCTGCCCCCACGCCGCCATCCGTATCAAGGCATACCCGGCCGAAGCGCTGGCCGGCGCCCCTGAAACCTTCAAGTCCACCGATTCTAAGATTGCGGAAGTGAAAGACATGAAGGTCACGGTACAGGTCGCCCCCGAGGACTGCACCGGCTGCGGCGCCTGCGCGTACAACTGCCCGGCAAAGGACAAGACCAACCCGAACCACAAGGCCCTTGACATGGCGTTCCAGCCGCCGTTGCGCGCACAGGAAGCGGCCAACTACGACTTTTTCCTGGCGCTGCCGGAAGTCGACACCGCGCGGCTCAAACTCAACACCCTGCGCGGCAGCCAGCTGGTCCGCCCGCTCTTCGAATATTCCGGCGCCTGCGCCGGTTGCGGCGAAACCCCGTACCTGAAACTGCTCAGCCAGCTCTTCGGCGACCGCCTCATGATCGGAAACGCCACCGGCTGCAGCTCCATCTACGGCGGCAACCTTCCCACCACCCCCTACGCCAAACGGGATGACGGCCGCGGCCCGGCCTGGTGCAACTCGCTTTTCGAGGACAACGCCGAGTTCAGCATGGGCATGCGTCTGGCCGTGGACAAATTCAAGGAGGCGGCCCTGGAGCTGGTGGACGAACTGGCCGCCTGCGGATGCCCGGATATCGAGCCTCTCCTGCCGCTGCTCAAGGAAATAAAGGAGGCGGATCAGGTCACTCAGGAGGGGATAGAAAAGCAGCGGGGCCGAGTCGAACAGCTGAGAGCCGCCCTGGAGGGGAACACCGGCAAGACGGCCGCAAAGCTGCGCCCCCTGCTTGACTACCTGGTCAACAAGTCGGTCTGGGCCATCGGCGGGGACGGCTGGGCCTATGATATCGGCTATGGCGGTCTCGACCATGTCATCGCATCGGGCAAGAACATCAACATCCTGGTCCTTGACACCGAGGTCTACTCCAATACCGGCGGCCAGGCATCCAAATCCACCCCCATGGGCGCCGTCGCCCAGTTCGCGGCGGGCGGCAAACCGGTCAGCAAGAAGGACCTGGGTCTGATCGCCATGACCTACGGCAGCGTCTACGTCGCCAGCGTTTCGCTGGCCAACCCGGCCCAGTGCGTCAAGGCGTTCATCGAGGCGGAGGCGTATGACGGACCATCCCTGATCATCGCCTATTCCCACTGCATAGCCCACGGCATCAACATGACCACTGCCGTTGACGAGCAGAAAAAGGCCGTCTCCTCCGGGTACCTCCCCCTGTACCGCTACAACCCGGAACTGGCCGAGCAGGGCAAGAATCCGCTGCTGCTGGACAGCAAGGCGCCGACAACATCCTACGAGGATTTCATCGAAGGCGAGAACCGTTGGAAAGTACTCAAGAAGATCAATCCCGAGCAGGCCGAGAAGTTTGCCAAGAAGGCGAGCGAATTTAACGCCAGGCGCTTCAAGTACTATCAGCAACTGGCTGCCATGAGCTATGAGAAATAACCGTTCCTAGTATCCGCATTACCGGGGCTTCGTGGAAATTCCGCGAAGCCCTTTTTTCTCTGCGGAACCGTTTTTTTCCCATTGGCGGCACGTTGCAATCCCCAAAATCACATGTACAATATTCGAAACGGTTTGGTATACTGAATATAGAGATAAGAGTTGCGAGGTTCCACGGGAACCTCATTTGCCCTGGTAATTTTCCCTCCTAGTTGCCAGGGTGTTTTTTTGCCGGCATCCCGGGTAATTGTAAGTGTGCGGTTGACGTAGGAATTGGGTTATGTTTTAATCCGCACGTGGAAACGGACGCCTACATCGGCCTCGGTTCAAACCAGGGAGACAGGGAGCTCAACCTGCTGAGAGCGGTTGCGGAACTGGGCAAGCTGCCGGACAGCAGGGTGACCGGGCTGTCACCATTTTACGAGACTTCCCCCGTCGGCGTTACCGACCAGCCGTTTTTCCTCAATGCAGTCTTGAAACTGTCCACAGTGCTTGATCCGCATGGGTTGCTGCAACGGCTCCAGGACATCGAGTGCACGGCTTTTCGCCGGAAACGCGCTCTTCGCTGGGGGCCGCGCACGATGGATCTCGACCTGCTGCTGTTCGGAGACCTGGTCATAAGCTGCGACGACCTTACCATCCCCCACCCCCGCATGGCTGAACGCCGTTTCGTACTGGAGCCGCTCTGCACTCTGGCGCCAGACCTGCTCCACCCCGTTCTGGGTCGTTCCATGCGGGAGCTCCTGACCGAGCTGCCGGCAACGGAACAGGTCACACGGATCTGACCAGGGTACCGGGGAATTGATAAATTACCGATAATTCGGAAGAGGATGCCTTCAGGCCAAAACTATCGACTACGTTATTTCTCCCCTTTGCCCTTCGGGACAATCATAAAAATACTCGACAACAGAAAATCTACGGAGGATATCATGAAATTTTTCATCGACACCGCTGATGTACGCGAGATTCGAGAGGCACACGACCTGGGCCTGGTTGACGGCGTTACCACCAACCCCTCACTGATCGCGAAGTCCGGGCGCAAATTCCAGGAGGTCATCGAGGAGATCGTTTCCATCGTTGATGGTCCGATCTCGGCCGAGGTAATCGCCCTGGATGCTCCGGGTATGATCGCGGAGGCTGAAGAGCTGGCCAGGATCCACAGGAATATCGTCGTCAAGATCCCCATGACCCCCGAGGGGCTGAAAGCCACCAAGACCCTTACCGAGAAGGGGATCAAAACCAACGTGACCCTGATCTTCTCTTCCCTCCAGGCGCTGCTGGCGGCCAAGGCCGGCGCCACCTACGTCTCCCCCTTCGTGGGGAGGCTGGACGACATCTCCCAGGACGGCATGGGGATCATCGAGGAGATCCGCACCATTTTCGACAATTACGGCTATACCAGCGAAATCATCGTCGCCAGCATCCGCAACCCGATCCATGTGCTCAATTCGGCCCTGATCGGCGCCGACATCGCCACCATCCCCTATTCGGTCATGATTCAGCTTGCCAAACACCCCCTGACTGACGCCGGCGTCAAGAAGTTCCTTGCCGACTGGGAAAACGTACCCAAATAGCCATTTTCCATCCGGCCCCCGGGTGTGGAGCTGACCGTCTTCAATTCGGAGAAACAATGTTTCCGGATGGAAACTACGGAGCACCAATGAAGCCGCACAAGCCGCTTTCAATCCTGTTTGCCGCATCCGAGGCCGCCCCCTTCGCCAAAGAGGGTGGCCTCGGCGATGTGGTCGGCGCCCTGCCCAAGTACCTGGCCCGCATGGGGCACGATGTCCGCGTCGTCATCCCCCGCTACTACTCGGTCAACCGGGAAAAGTTCGGCCTGCGTCTGCTGCCCGGAACCCTGGTGGTGCCCATGGGGATCATGGGCAACCAGTATTGCGGCGTCTACGAGGGACGCCTGCCGGGATCCGATGTACCCATCTATTTTCTCGAACACGATGGGTATTACGGCCGGAACGGACTCTATCAGCAGAGCGGCATGGGCTATCTCGACAACGACAACCGCTTCGTCTTTCTCTCCAAGGGGGCCCTCGAGCTCTGCAAGATGCTGGATTTCACGCCGGACGTGGTCCATGCCCACGACTGGCATACCGGCGCCATCCCGGTCCTGCTCAACACGTCGTACCTGCACGACCGCTTCGTCGGGGACGCCGCGTCGCTCCTGACCCTGCACAACATGCAGCACCAGGGGAATTTCTACCCCGGTCTCATGGACGTACTGGGAATCGGCTGGAAACATTTCAACTTCCTGGAACTGGAGAAGGACGATCAGGTCAACCTGCTCAAGGGGGGGATCTATCACGCCACCCTGCTCAACACCGTAAGCGAGGGGTACGCCCGCGAGATCCGGACCCCGGAGTACGGCTGGGGGCTGGAAGGAGTTATCCGGGATCGCGACAATGACCTGTACGGTATCCTCAACGGCGTGGATTACGAGGCGTGGAACCCGGAAACCGACCGCTTCATCGCCGCCAACTATTCCAGCAGGACGGTGAAGAAGGGCAAGGCCGCATGCAAGCGAGACCTGCAGGAATTCATGAAGCTCCCGCAGCGTAACAACGTGCCGCTGCTGGGGGTGGTTTCCCGCATGGTCAAACAGAAGGGAACCGATCTTCTGGCCGAGGCCATCCCCCGAATCCTGGAGATGGATGTCCAGTTCGTCATGGTGGGCAATGGAGAACCCTGGGCGCACTTCTATTTCGGCGACATCGCGGCCAAGTACCCGGAAAAATTCGCCTGTTTCATCGGATACAACGAGGCCCTGGCCCACAAGGTGGAGGCGGGGTCGGATTTTTTCGTGATGCCTTCCGCCTTCGAGCCCTGCGGCCTGAACCAGATGTACAGCCTGGCCTACGGGACGCCTCCCATCGTGCGCGCCACCGGCGGTCTCCAGGACAGTGTCGAGAATTTCGACGAAAGCACCCATTCGGGCACCGGATTCAAGTTCTGGAAGCACAACGCAAATGCGCTCTTCGACACGGTGGGATGGGCGGTCTACACCTACTACAACAACCCGTCCGGTCTGGCGGCCCTGAGGAAGAACGGTATGAAGAAACGCTTCACCTGGGACGACGCGGCGCTGAAGTACGAAGAGCTGTACAAGCATGCCATCGGACGCCGGCGCGGCTGGGAGTACTACCGCAACCGCTTCGGCGGATGACGTGCTGCCGGTTTAGCGTTCCAATTCGCAGTTGCATGATGACACTGTAGAGACGCATTACAATGCGTCTCTACCAATCCCTAGGGAGGCGCTCACATGGCATCCGACCATTACGACGTCATCATCGTCGGCACAGGCCCGGCGGCCCTGGGCGCCGCATTTTACCTCACCGACGCAAACCCCTCCACCTCCATTCTGATGATCGACAAGGAGCCCATCTGCTCCGGCGGCCTCCTGAACGACTGCAAGCAGAACTACTCCTACCCCATCGGCTTCGCCGAAGAGTGCTGGACCAGGGAGGAGGCTGAACGCCTGCTTCCCCTGGTGGAGGCAAGGCTCCAGCCGGTTTTCAAGGAGAAGAAGAACCTGGAAACCTACCGCAGACGGGCCGAAAGGATCGGGGTAACCCTCTACGACGTGCGCCAGGCCCACGTGGGGACCGACCGGAGCAGGCTCCTGATCCGGCGGCTGATGGATGAACTCGCCGGCCGCGGGGTCTGCGTCATGCTGAAGCGGGAGGTAACGGACGTACGGGAGGGAAGGGACGGCGCTGGCATCACTCTGGACGGGACGGAAATCCAGCGCGCCGACGCCGTCATTGTTGCGCCGGGCAGGAAGGGGTTCGCCTTTCTGCAGCGGATCATGGAGCAGCTTGGCATTCCTTATGTGGACAATATCGTCGATGTGGGCATCCGGGTAGAGACCCGGGCTGAGAACTATCCCATCGTCCGGGATTATTACGATCCCAAGTTCTACTTTCCCGACCGGGTGCGCACGTTCTGCACCAATTCCGGGCACGCCAGGGTAACTCTGGAGCGCTACGAGGACTTCAGCCTGGTCAACGGCCACGCCCTGTCCACGGACAATCACGGCAACGGCCTGGTCAATTTCGCGCTCCTCAAGACCATCGGGCTCAAGGACCCGGTGCGGAGCGGCCACCAGATGGCCCTCTTCCTGGGCCGGCTGGCCCACGAGATCGGCGGCGGCAGGCCGCTCATGCAGCGGGTGGGAGACTTCAGGATGGGGAAGCGCTCCAGCGCCGAGACCTTCAACGACGATCTGTACTCCTTCCCCCCCACCTGTCCGGTGACCGCCGGAGACCTGGGTCTGGCGGTTCCGGCCAAGATCATGCGCCACATCTGGGCGGCCATGAAGAAGCTAGACACCATCGTCCCCGGTGTCCTGCATCCCAGCACCATCATGTATTACCCCGAGATCAAGATGTACGCCAACAAACCCAGGTTCGTTGACACCCATTTCCGGGTCACTCCCCATCTCTACATGGTCGGCGACGGCGCGGGAGTTTCGCGTGGCATCACCGGTGCCTGGGCCAGCGGCATCAGGGCCGCGGAAGGGATCTTAAAGGGGGGGGACTAGCACAAGAGGCAAATCAAGAGTCGAAATAATCCGCTCGCTCCGCCACCCCTGACGCCCCTCACCCGCCCCCCGTCACGCCGATGGACGGAGGATCAGCTTCTGATCTGTTCAATCAGGCCTGTTACCATGGCCTCCCGCACTTTAAGCTCCAGGCGCATTTCCCTGTTGTCCGTGTGAGCTCTTTCCGTCTTGAGATCGGAAAGATACGACTCCAGTATTTCGGCCAGAAATTCGATTTCTTTTTCATCCAACTCAATGTGTTTCATGTCATCTCACCTCCACATGAATCGAAATTCCCGCTCGTTAGTCACCAGCGCTACTTACCGGAACTCTCCCGATTTTTATTGTAAGTATAGCACAATCCCGTTCTCGCCGGAGGGGCCGTAAAACCCGCTTGATGTTTCTCCGAAACACCATGCGGAATACCGTGCCACAAACCAAATTCCGAGAACAGTATTGTTAATTAATTTCTTGACTGGTTGGCAATAATTATTTTAATTGTAGGCTCATGCCCGCACCGACGGGGTCATGGAAATCAGACTGAAATGAATAATCGGTTTACCCTCATCATACTCTGCTGTCTATTGCTCATTCCCGGCAGTCTGACGGTTGCCTCGCAGGACACCTCCGCCGGCAGGCTCCTGGCCGAAATCAACCTGGCGCGGAGCCAGCCGCACATTTATGTCAATCACCTGCGGCAGTTCCGCGACACCTTCCAGGGAAAACAGTGCCGGGTATCCGGGAGTTCCGCTGTCGTACAGACCTGTGAGGGAAAGGCGGCAGTAGACGAGGCGATCCGTTACATGCTCAGCCGGAAAGCGCTTCCGCCCCTGACCGGCTCGCACGGCCTTACCGCCGCCGCTTCCGAACTGGTAATGAGCCAGGGCAGAACCGGCGCCGTAGGGCATGCCACCCACAGAAACGAGAGAGTGGGGAAACGGGTTGATCGATATGGCCTCTGGAAGAGGAGAGTGGCGGAAAATATCGTCTACAGTCCCGCGGATCCACGCGGCATGGTCATGCAACTGATCATAGACGACGGAGTTCCGGGACGGGGACATCGCGACAACCTTTTCAGCCGCTCGTTCCGTAAAGTCGGCATCTCCTGCGGTCCCCACCCGATTTTCGAAAACGTGTGCGTGATGGACTTTGCCGACGACTTCCGGGAACATTCGCAGGCTTCCATAGGGAACATGGCGCCAGACGCCAGGAACTAGCCGTCTCAGACACCTTGCCACGGTCCATCAGGAGCATTCTAGTCAACCTGCTCCCAGTATTCATCGACTCCCCCTTGAATCTCCCCCAGAAGTTCCCCGTTTCTCTCCGGCTGGAAGAGGTGGGAAAAACGGCCCTGGGCTTTCAGGTACTCCTCAACCGGGAGGCGCTGCTTTGGGATCTGGGTATGAAAGACCTTACCGCCGATGTACTCCTTCAGGGGCCAGACGCCGGTCTTTACCGCCAGCTTGCCGATCTTCACGGTTTCCGAGGGATCGAAGCCCCAGCCGGTGGGGCAGGGGGCAAGGGCGATAATCAGCCTGGGTCCCCGGATCTCCATGGCTTTCGCGATCTTCCGGGCGAGATCCAGCGGTTCAGACCCGGACACGGTGGCTGCGTAGGCCGGTCTGTGGGCCGCCCAGACGGCGAAGAGGTCCTTCTTGCGGCCGGTACAACCGGACGGTCCCGTACTGGTCGCGGTTCTGGCGCCGCGGGGAGTGGCGGCGGAGGTCTGCTGACCGGTATTGCCGTACCCCTCGTTGTCGTAGCAGATATGGATGAAATCCAGGTTGCGGTCGATGGCGGCGGATGTGGCCGAGAGCCCGATGCCGGTGGAAGAGCCGTCCCCGGCCAGCACGACCGTGGTCAGATCCTCTCCCGGAGCGAGACGCCCCTTGGCCAGGAGAATGTCCAGCGCGTCGCGGACCCCCTGGGCGCCGGCTGAGGCGGAGGCCATGGCGGTATAGAGCCAGGAGCCGCGGAACGGGGTGAAGGGATAGACCGCCAGTAGGGTCATACAGCCGGCAGCGTTGATGATCACGCTTCTGTCGCCGATGATGTCGCAGATCCGGCTAACCGCCTCCAGGCCGCCGCATCCGGCGCACATGGGGGTACCGGCGCCCAGCACATGGCTGGAGGGGATGTCCCTGATCGAACCGATGTCTTCAGCTTTCATCTTTTCCACCGT